>JAGPHL010000033.1 GCA_018055515.1 Anaerolineae bacterium | reverse complement strand
TCTCTTGCACGGCTCGCTGGGCGATGTCAGCGGAACGTATGATCTGATTCTGGCGAACATCCTGGCGCCGGTCATCATCGAGATGGCGCAGCATGGCCTGGGCGCGCGCTTGCGCACCGGCGGACGGTTGATCGCCTCCGGCATTCTGGTCGAGCAGCAGGATGAGGTCGTCGCGGCCTTGCGCCAGAACGGCCTGGAATTGTTGGAGACGCAGCAAAGAGGGGATTGGGTCGCCCTGATTGCGAAGCGGGCGCGCTTGCCTGATCGCCCTGATTAAAGAAAACACCGACG
This sequence comes from Anaerolineae bacterium, assembly GCA_018055515.1. GTDB lineage: Bacteria > Chloroflexota > Anaerolineae > B4-G1 > SLSP01 > JAAZNO01. The sequence goes on along the minus strand of JAGPHL010000033.1, from coordinate 17,329 downwards.
GCCTGCAAGACTCTTGCAGGCCGTCGAATTAAAATGTAAAAAATTCCCTTCCCCTCGCATAGAGCGGGGAGAAGGGAATAAGGGGCAAAGGTTGTACGTATTACAAATACCGACGTTCCTTACATCTCGGCGTCCTCGTCCCCGGAGCGACGTTTGTGCCGGTACACAATGCGTCCTCGCGTCAGGTCATAGGGAGAAAGCTCCAGGCGCACACGATCGCCCAGGAGAATCCGAATGTAGTATTTCCGCATCTTGCCGGAAAGGTAGGCCAGCACCTCGTGGCCGGTATCCAATCTGACCCTGAATTGCGTCGCCGGTAACGCCTCGACGATGGTCCCTTCGACCACGATTTTATCTTCCTTGGTGCTCATGCAGTAGGCCTCTCTCTCCTTTACTTGCTACGCTTCGGGAGTCTCCAGAACATCCTCGCTGAAGTCCTCAGACGTTTCGTCATCCAGGAGGATGTCACTGTCAAGAGTCTCTTCATCGAAGATTTCGTCTTCGGCGAGGAGGCTCTCCGCGCTCTCGGACTCTGGGACCGCCTGGGCCTCAGCCTCGCGCCGGGCCTGTTCCTGGGCCTCCGCGCGGGCCGCTGCTTCCGCGTACCACTGTTCCCATTCCTCGCGGCCCACCTTGCGGGCGCTCAGCCCGATGCGGCGACGGTCCGGCTCGATGCGGATCACCTTGACCAGGACGTTGGTGCCCACGGCGAGCTCCTCGCGTTGCTCGTCGGACAGCAGCTCGGAATTGTGCAGCAGGCCCTCGACGCCCGGCTCCAACTCCACGAAGACGCCGAAATCAGCCATCTGGCTGACCTTGCCTTCGACCAGTTTCCCGATGGTGTAACGCTGCTCTGCCGTCTCCCAGGGATCGGGGACCAACGCTTTGATGCTGAGGGCGATGCGCTGCCGTTCGCGGTCCACACTCAGCACTTTGACCTTGATCCGTTGCCCGACGTGATACACCTCGGCGGGATTCTCGATGCGTCCCCAGGACAGCTCCGAGACGTGCACGAGGCCGTCCAGGCCGCCCAGGTTGATAAAGAGGCCAAAGTTGGTGATCTGGCTGACCCGTCCGGTGCGTACCTGACCCGGCTGCAACTCTTCCAGCAGTTGCCGGCGCCGTTCCGCACGCCATTCCTTGGCCGCAGCCTGCTGCGACAGGATCAACCGGCGGCGTCCGCGATTGACCTCGATGACCTTAAGCAACATCTTCTTGCCGACCAGGGCATTCAGCCGCCGATAGCGTTCCGTGGCCTGCCGGATCTGCCCGAAACCAATCAGTTGGGACATAGGGACGAAGCCGCGCAGCCGCCCGAATTCCACCGTCAGGCCGCCGCGGTTGGACTCCAACACGGTGGCTTCACAGACGGTTTCCTCATTCTTCATTTGCTCGGCCTTGAGCCAGTCTTCCTGCTGTTTGGCCTGCGCGATAGACAGCTCGACATTGCCATCGTTGTTGCGGGGTTGTACGACGATGACGGGGACGGTCTGACCGGGCTCGAAGGTTTCCTCGCCCAATTGCGCCAGATCGGCCAGGGGCACGATCCCATCGCGCTTGGCGCCGATGTCTACGACGAGTCCATCTTCCCGCCGTTGCATGATCGTGCCTTCCCGCAGTTGCCCGCGGTGCGGCTCATTGAAGCCCAGGGCGCCTTCTTCCAGGTTCTCCATCGAGAGGGGCTCCGTCTCCGTGACATTGTCCTTGTGTTCTTTGAATTCCAGTTCCACTTCCAGCTCCTCACACCGCTCGCGCTGCTGCTTTCTTCCGGCGGCGTTTTCCACAGACTAAGCCATATTTTATCATACCAGGGAAGATTGTCAAACCTTGATTGCAGGATGTTTGGCGGGTGTTGCACTTCGAGAATGGCGGGTTGCAAAATCTTGTGCGACTGTCATGCGGCGATTGCCTGCACGCCGCACGGGGTTTGTGTCCATGACAGCGCCTGCGTGAACTGCCGTGTCTGGCCGGTGTTGACAGGCAAGAAGTCGTGTTTATACTTGTTATGATGCGCTGTGGAGTGGAGCTGTCAGGGCCCTTTGAGGGAGCGCGCTGGTCATGGAGAAGCAGCTACAGCAATCATTATAAGGAGGAGCTACGATGGGAGACATTCCTGGAAACGTTTCGAGGGGTTTGGCGTTGGGTGAGGCAACGGCGTTTTTCTTCTTTATCGCTAATCTTTACGTGATACTTCACCTCTTGCAGAAGCTCCTTTTTCCCCAGGCCGACGTCACATGGCTAAAGGCAATGGGCAAGAGGTGGCATTATGTCCATTATTTTGGCAACATCGCTGCCGCGGTCGCTGCTCTGGTCCATGGCCTGTCCCTCTTGCCTTATGCCAGTGTCTGGCATTGGGTGTTGATCGCTTTGCTGGTCTGGATGGTGGGCGCTGGGGTGACCATGCGATTCATCAAGGTCCCGCCTGCGGTTAAGAAGACACTGCGAAAATTTCACGCAAAATGGTACATGTTGGCCATCATCATCGTCGTTTTGTTACTGGCCCATGTCGTCTCCCTGCAAAACTTCCCGTACCCGGTAGGCTAGCATAGCCAGGCGCAGGACGAGCCCAGGCCCGCGAGGAATCCGGCAATAGACTCTAAAGGTCCCTTTTGAATTCGGAGGCGGTCTGCCCAGCAGGCCGCCTCCTTGATGTCTCAGAGCTGTTCCGATTGTCGGTGGCAGTCATGGGTGAGGGTAATGGGGGAAGGGTAATGGGGGATGGGTAATGGGGCCAGCATCCAGTATCCAGCTTCCAGTATCCAGCTTCCAGTTCACATCCCCATATCCAGCGCCGGCCCCTCGTCACCGAGGCCTTCTGCCAGATCGGGGACTTCGCGTTCGATGTCCTCAGGGGATTGTCCGGCTTCCAGCCGATCCACGACCTCCTCGAACTCCGGCCCGAGCTCGCCGGCCTCGTCTCCCATTTCTGCCATCATCTTGCGCATGAAGCGCCCGACGCTCTTGGGATCGTCTTCATCAAAATCGCCGAACGCCGCCGGATCTGCGAGGTTTTCCAACCGGCTCTCTTCCGAACGTACGACGCGCACGCGGGAGATCAGCCGCTGGGGATTCGCTGCCCCACAGTAGCGGCACGTCGGCTGCCCTTCTTCCGCGGCGCTGTAGGTGCGCCAGAAGATCGAGAAGCGCCGCCGGCACTGCGAACAACGATATTCATAGATAGGCATCTGTTCTCTCCTGTGCTGAATGTGGTATAGTTGCAGGTGGCGCCGTCGTCTGGACGAGGCGCGGGCTGCTTTTGGCGCTATTATACCAGAAATGGCGAGGAGTGAAGCATGGACGAACGACCGATTCGTGATCCCTATCACCCGCAGCGTTTCCCGATCGTCATCGTCATCTCCGGGCCTTCGGGCGTGGGCAAGGACAGTGTGATGCAAGCCCTGCGGGCGCGTCATTATCCCTTCCATTTTGTGGTGACCGCTACCTCGCGTTCTCCCCGTCCCAACGAGGTCCACGGCGTGGATTACTTCTTCGTCTCCGAGGCGGAATTCGAAGCCATGATCCGCGAGGAGGCGTTGCTGGAACACGCGCTCGTCTACGGGCAGCACAAGGGCATTCCCAAACAGCAGGTGCGGGAAGCGCTGGCGAGCGGTAAGGATGTGGTGATGCGTCTGGACGTGCAGGGCGCGGCGACGGTCAAGCGCCTGCTGCCCGACGCGGTCCTCATCTTTCTCAGCGCAGCTTCGGAGGAAGAGCTGTGCGCGCGGTTGCAGGCGCGCGCTGCCGATACCGACGTGCAAATCCAACGGCGTCTCGAGACGGCGCGTGAGGAGCTGCAGCGTTTGGGCGAGTTCGATTATGTGGTGGTGAACGCCGAAGGCGCCCTGGAACAGGCGGTGGATGCCATTCTGGCCATCATCCAGAGCGAGCATTGCCGGGTTCACCCCCGCATTGTGCAGCTGTGAGGTGAGGTATGCGTCCCCCCATGGATTTGCGACTCGGCGACGTCGTGGTGCTGCGGAAGCCCCATCCCTGCGGCGGCGTGACATGGCGCATTGAGCGCGTCGGCGCGGACATCGGCGCGGTGTGCCTCACCTGTCAGCGGTACGTGCTTGTGCCGCGAGTGCACTTTGAAGCGCGCATTAAACAGTTTGTGGAGCGTGGCCCGATCCCGGAGTCTTGAAGGTGATAGGCGCCTCCTCTCGCCGACGTTTCTTGTTCCTTTATTCAGAGACCGGCGCGGGACATCGCTCAGGCGCGCTGGCGGTGCGTGAGGCATTGCAACGGCGCCATGGCACTGAGGTCGAAATCACCCTCTGCGACGGCCTGCAAACTCTCGGCCAATGGCCCTTTGACCGCTTCCCCCGCTGGTGGCCGGCGATGACCCGGTTAGGCGGGGCGCCGTGGGGCGCTTTCTACGGGCTGACCAATCACCCGCCGGTTCCGCAAGTCCTGGCGCGCCTGCTGCTGCCGCTCACCGCCGGTCCCGTCGCGCGGTTGCTCGCCGCGCATCCCGCCGAGGTGGTCGTCAGCTTTCATCCGCTGTTCACGCACACCTTTGGCCTGATCTTACAGCGCCATTACCCCACGACGCCGTTGGTGAATGTGGTGCTCGACCTGGTGAGCATTCACGCGGCGTGGTGCGCGCCCGTGTGCGCGCGGATTTTCGTCCCGACGGCGGAAGCGGCGGCGCGAGCATTGGCGTGGGGCATGGCCCCTGAGCGCGTCATCTGCGCCGGCCTGCCCGTGCAATCACGCTTTGTGACCGCCGCACGCCTGGATCCCGCCGTTGCGCGGGCCCGGCTGGGTTTGCCTGAACAGCCGCCCGTGGTCCTGGTGACCGGCGGCGGCGATGCCCCCGGGCCCCTCCTGCGCCTCGTGCGCGCCGTGCGGAGGGCAGCCCCGCAGGCGCAGCTGGTCGTCGTCACCGGGCGCAATGCCGCGCTCCGCAAGACCCTCGCTGCCCGCGAGCCGGGGGTGCGCGTGGAAGGCTTCGTCGGCAATATGGAGCTGTGGTCGCGTGCGGCGGACGTATTGTTGACCAAGGCCGGTCCCAACACGCTGGCCGAGGCGCTGATCATGGGGTTGCCCATGGTGTTGTACCAGGCCATTCCAGGGGAAGAGACGGGCAACGTGAAGTGGGTCGTTTCGCGGGGTGCTGCAGTATGGGCCCCCCATCCGCAACGGGCGGCGGAGGCAGTCGCCGCGGTGCTCGCTGATTCCGACCGCCGCGCGGGAATGCAGGCCGCGGCATTGGCGCTGGCCCGACCTGCTGCAGCTGACGTCATCGCTGCCGCCCTCTGGCAGCTGGTGGCCTGAGCGCATTTGGTTTTCCTCTTTGTTATGTTATAATCTTTTTCAAGCCCGCCGGGTCGAGCATTCAGGAACGGTCCTTGCGGTAAACTACATGCAGACACGTCTCAAACAATTTCTTGACTATGTGCAATACGAGCGGGGGTACGCCGCGAACACCGTGGCTGCCTACCGGCGTGATTTGGCGCAATTGCTGGATTTCATGCAAGGGCAAGAAGTAACGTCGTGGAGCGCGCTCACGCCTGAACTGCTGGAGCGCTTTGTGGCCTCCTTGCAGGCGCAGGACTACAGCGACGCGACCGTAGCGCGCAAGATCGCCGCGGCGCGGTCCTTCTTGCACTTCCTCTTTACTGAGGGGGACCTGCCCCGCGAGCTCACCGAATGGTTGCCGCAACCCAAAATCGGACGGCGCCTGCCGCACGCCCTCACTGAAGAAGAGGTCGAGCGGCTTTTAGGCGCCGCTGCGGCCGCGGATACGCCCCTCAAATTGCGCGATCGCGCGCTGCTGGAAGTGCTCTACGCCACAGGCCTGCGCGCGACGGAAGCCGTCGCCCTTCGCGCGAGCGACGTGGACCTGACGGGCGGGGTGTTGCGCTGTGTGGGCAAGGGGAACAAGGAGCGCCTCATCCCCCTGCACCCGCGCGCGCAGCAGATTTTGGGACGCTACCTGTCAGAAGCGCGGCCCTTCCTGCTCACCAATGCCAGCGAGACGACCCTGTTTCTCAATCGGGTAGGACATCCCCTCACCCGGCAGGGGCTGTGGTTCATCATTCAGCAGTATGCCCGTGAGGCCGGCCTGGAAGAGCGGGTGACGCCTCACACGTTGCGCCACAGTTTCGCCACCCATTTGCTGGATGGCGGCGCCGAATTGAGCGAGGTGCAGCAATTCCTGGGACACGTCAGCATCACCACCACCCAAATCTACACCGAAGTCTCCAGTCAACGCAAACGCGCGGTCTATGATCAGGCCCATCCGCGCGCCTTCGATTCCGGGGAGGGGCCGGCCCATCACGAAGAGGAGCACACATGACGCAGTATTTCACCATGGAAGACTATTGGCAGGCGGCAGACGTCATTCGCCAGCGGAGCGGCATTCGCCCCACCGTGGGAATGATTCTCGGTTCGGGCTTGAATGCCCTGGCAGATTCCATCACCGGCGCGACCGTCATTCCCTTTGGCGAGGTCCCCCATTTCCCGGCGGCGCACGTGGAAGGGCATGTCGGGCGATTGGTCCTGGGGGAGCTGGAGGGGCGCGCTGTCATCGCCATGCAGGGACGGGGACACTTTTACGAGGGCAACACCATGGCGCAGGTCGGCCTGCCGGTGCGCGTGATGCGGCTCCTGGGGGTGGAAACCCTCATCGTGACCAATGCGGCGGGTGGACTCAACCTGGCCTATCAGCCCGGCGAGGTGATGATCTTGCGGGATCACATCAACCTGCTCGGCATGACGGGGCACAATCCGCTCTTCGGGCCGAATCTGGAAGAGTTCGGGCCGCGTTTCCCCAGCATGAACGACGCCTATACGCCGCGCCTTCGGGCGGTCGCCCACGAGATCGCGCTGCAGGCGGCGATCCCTCACCACCAGGGCGTCTACATCTGCCTGGCCGGGCCGGCTTTCGAGACGCCGGCGGACGTGCGTTTCTTGCGGTTGATCGGCGCCGATGCGGTCGGCATGTCCACCGTGCCAGAAGTCATCACCGCCCGGCATTGTGGGATGGAGGTGTTGGGCCTTTCGGGCATCTCCAACCGCCTCGTGGGCGAGGAGGGCAGTCCGCCCCCGAATCATGAGGAAGTCCTGGAAGCCGGACGGATTCTGGTGCCGCGCCTGGAAACCATCATTCGTGGGGTATTGAGCTCACCGCTCCTCAACCCGGCCTAGCTGTACCGATGGCGACGATTCTGGATTGGTTGGCGCGGCAAGCCGTGCTGTTTTACATCGCGTGTGGCATAGGCGCGGTCGTGTATGTCTTCCTGGCCTCGGCGGCTCATCGCCGGCTGCGGGCGGCACGTTTCTCACTGGAACGGGAGGTCACGCAGCGTCAGGAGCGCCGCGCCTGGGTGATGGTGGGACTGTTTGTGGCTTTGGGGCTGCTGGTCTTCGGGATCTCGGTGTTGCGTCCGGCGGAGGAGGTCGCCCTGACCCCGGAGCCGACGCAGCTGGCAGCGGGGATCACCCCGGTCCCGACGGCCACTGCCACCCCGGCGCCAACGGCAACCCCCACTCTCACGGCGGAAAACACTGCGGTGGAGACTCCCGGCGCGCCTTCCCCGACTCCTACCGCAAGCGCTGTGACGGAGACGCCGACAGTCGCGCCGACGGCGACGCCGCTCCCGCCGTTGGAACCGCCGAATTGCCCCTCGCCGGACGTGCAGATCACGGCGCCGGTCGCCGGCAGCTCGGTCAAGGGCACGGTCGAAGTCTGGGGCACGGCGCAGATCAACTCGTTCGCCTATTACAAATTCGAAATCCAGTTCCAGGGCGCGAACACGCCCAACTTCATCGCGCAGTTCGATCGTCCGGTCAGCAGCGGCATTCTGGGGTATTGGACGATTACCGGCGATTACCCCGTGGGGGGACCGCATCGTTTCCGCCTGGTGGTGGTAGATGTGTACGGGAACACGACGGATTGTGTCATCCCGGTATTTATCAGCCCCTGAGCGGGATGAGGGAGGTAGCACGTGCGCATTCGTTCGGCTCGAAATGATGATTTGAAGGCGTGTCTGGAACTGGATGCGAGCTACGAGACGGAAATCGCATGGCAGGTGGAAGAGCTGCACGGCGAGAAGGAATGGGGAATGCGTTTCCGTGAAATTCGCCTGCCGCGCAAGCAGACCATCGCGCCGGCCTATACTCCGGAGGAACGCCTGGTCGCCTGGCAACGGCGGGATGCGTTCTGGGTGGCCGTTGAACACAGCAAAATTGTGGGCTACCTGGCCCTCGTCGTGGAGACGGAGCATCGGCAGGCGCGCATCGGCGATTTGGTGGTCGCGCCTGATTTTCGCCGCAAAGGGATCGCCGGGAAGCTGCTGGAATACGCCATCACCTGGTGCCTGCGCCGCAACGTCGAACAGCTGCTCTTGGAATGCACCCTCAAAGCGCAGCCTGCCATCGCCTTTGCGCAGAAGCAGCGCTTTGTGGCGTGCGGCTTTCAGGAGGCCTACTGGCCGGGCCAGGAAATGGGCCTGTTTTTCCGCAGGCGGATTTGAGGACCGTGTTTCTGCGGCAAGACCCGGCGTTGGAACGGGCAACGCTGGGGGAGAGAGTATGAACTGGCCAGAGCTGCTCATCGGAGCCAATGACGTTTTGAGTGTGGGGGTCGGCGCGACCGCCTTTGCCCTCCAGCTGTACCTGTTCTTTTACAATCGGGATAGCCGGGTGGCGCGCAGTTTCAGCGGCTTGCTGGCGTGCGTCGTGTTCGTGTATCTGACGGATTTGCTGATGGGAGATGCGCAGAATCCCCGCCTGACCGAATCGCTGTTGCGCTGGCAATGGCTGGGGATCGCCTTCACGCCCACGCTGTACCTTGAATTCACCCGCGCGATCCGTCAGGTCGTGCAGCAAGATCACTTCCCGCATTGGCTGCGCATCGGCAGCTACGTGTTGAGCGCCGTGATCGCGGCGCTGGCCGTGACGACCGACCTCGTGGTGCACAACGGCGTCAAGCAGGAGGGCGCGGCTTTTTTGCACCCGGGGCCGTTGTTCTACCCCTTTGCGCTGCTGTTTGCCCTGGCATTATTTTGGGGCTTGCGTCAGACCCTGGCGGCGCGACGCCGGTGTTACACTCATGCCGCCCGGCGGCGCATGACCTATCTTTCCATCGGCTTCATTGCCCCGGCTTTGGGCGTCTTCCCCTACTTGTTGATTATGGGGTGGCCTGTAGCGCTGCCGGGGATCTTGCTGTGGGCGCTGCTGTTGCTGGGCAACGTTGCCGTCGGCGTGATGCTGGCGCTCATGGCCTACGCGGTGGCTTTCATCGGCGCGTTGACCCCGGACCGCGTCATCAAGCATCGGCTGGTGCGCTTCTTGCTGCGCGGACCGTTTGCGGCGCTGGTGGCCTTGATTGCTTTTGGCGTTGGGCGCACGGTGGAGCGCACTTTGGGGCTGGGGCAATACACCCTGTCGTTGCTCGCCGTGGCCGCTGCCGTCATCCTGGTACAGCTCGGGGTCGAGCTGGCCAAGCCGTTGTTGGATCTGGCGCTCTACCGCGAGGGGCGGGCAGAGGTCGTGCGCGCGCAGGAGCTCAGCCAAAGCCTGCTCACAACCGCTGACCTGCGGCAGTTCCTGGAAAACATCCTCGCGGCGTTGTGTGAGCTGGTGCAGAGCGACGCCGGCTTCATCGCGGCGCTGGAGGATGGCGTCCTGCAGCGGGACATCTGGTGCGGCTTCAACATCACAGCGGATGACATTGCCGGTTTCCCCCTCGCGGAAAGTGCGGCGGCGAAATCGCAGGACGGCTTGATCCTGTGGAATGACTACTGGATCGCGCCGCTCTATGATCGGGCCAATGTGGAGCTGCTGGGGCTGATGGGGATCTGCAGGCCGCAGTCGCTTTTGCCCCTGCCGGCGGAACGGCGCGAGCTCTTCGAGCGCTTGCTGCAGCAGGCGCAGGTGGCCCTGGAGGATCGTCGCCTGCAGCAGGTGGCTTTTGCCACCCTCACGCCGATCCTGGGAGAGCTGGGGGAAATCCAACGTCGGCAGGGATTGTTGCGTTACAATGGCGCTTCGGCGGAGAGCTTTGAGCTCACGGCGTCGGAGGAATTGCCGCAATGGGTGCATGATGCGCTGGCGCACTATTGGGGCGGGCCTCGCCTCACCGAGAATCCTCTGCTCAGCCTGCAGGTCGTGCAGCGCGCCGCCGCGAGCCATGACGGCAGCCCGATCAAGGGCTTGCGGGCGGTGCTCAGCGAGGCCTTGGAGCAGCTGCGCCCCGATGGCGAACGCAAGTTGACAGCGCCTGAATGGCTGCTATACAATATCCTGGAAATGAAGTTCATCCGCGGCGAGAAAGTGCGGGAAGTGGCCATGCGCCTGGCGTTGAGCGAGTCCGACTATTACCGCAAACAGCGCATTGCGATCGAGAGCCTCACCCACATCATCGTGGACATGGAAACTCACCTGCGTGAGGATACCGCTGCCGGGAAGTGAGACCAGGCTGCGGCGGACATGGGCCCCAATGGCGCGCGAAGGTGCAGAACGTGCAGAACGTGCAGAACGTGTCCACGTGCAAACGTATGAACGTAGGTGATTCGCTGACTCGCTGATTCGCCGGTTTTCCGAGGAGATCACTTACGCATTACGCATCACGCATTACGTATTACGCATTTTTTGAGGAGTTCTATGGATTGGGTTTATGTCCCTCCGCAACATAGTACGTGTGAGTCCTACTGGATGGCGCTGCTGGAAGAAGGTCCCCTGAGCGACGCGCCGGTGCCGGGATTGTGGGAATGGCGCGAGGCGCCGCCGATCTCTTCGGAACTCTGGGATGAGGCGGAGCGGTTGCATCGGGACCACGTCATCATGCAACTGACCATCGAGGACTACAATCGCGGCGGCTTGATAGGGTACTGGAAGGGCATCGAGTGTTTCATCCCCGCCTCGCACCTCCTGGCCTATCCCTTCCCCGCCGACCCGACGGCGCGCGAGGAATGCTTCAAGCGTTACCTGGGGCGAGATCTGCGCCTGTGCATCATCGAGGTCGAGCCGCCGCGCAATCGCATCCTGTTCTCCGAGCGGCAGGTCGAAGCGTGCGAGGGGGAACGGCGGAGCTGGCCCGACTGGTTGCGCGTCGGCGCGATCTGTGAGGGGGAGATCACCAGCGTCCGTCCCTTTGGCGCTTTCATCAACCTCGGCCCGCTCGAAGGCATGGTGCACATTTCCGAGATCTCCTGGGGCCGGGTGCGGCATCCCAAGGATTTCATCGAGCCGGGGCAGCGCGTGCGCGCCCTGGTGCTCAGCATTGACGAGCAGCATCAGCGTGTGGGACTGAGCCTCAAGCGGCTGGAGCCTAATCCCTGGGATTCCGTGCAGGAGTGGATCAGCCCCGGCGATGAATTGCCCGGCCGCGTCGTCAGCGTCGAGCGTTTCGGCGTCTTCCTCGAGCTCGGCGCCGGCCTGGAGGGGCTGCTGCACATCTCGGAGCTCAGCCGCTATGGGACAGATAGCGCCATTCCCATCTATCAGCGCTATCGCCTGGGGGACGTGATTCCCGTGCGCGTGTTGGACATTGTCCCTGAAGAACATCGCATCGCCCTGGGCCTGTGCGAGTCACGCGGAGAGGTCGCCGGCAACGATGACAAAGCGGAGCGCCACCCGGCAGTCTAAAACTGCCTATACGATGGCCCGTCCACGGGGCGGCGCGACTTCCCAACGCCGCCGGCAGACGAAGTCATCGCCGCCGCCGGCTGCGCCGCGCAAGATCGGCCCGGCGTTGCACGCGGCCGCGCGCAGCGCTACCGGGCAGCAACTGCTGTCGCTGGCGCTCATCCTGTTCGGCATGGTGACCGTCGTGACGCTGGCGGGCATCAACACCGGCACGCTCATCACCGCATGGGGTCGGCTCCTCGTCTTCATTTTCGGCTGGGGCGCCTACGTCGCCGCCGGATTGCTCGTCTGCCTGGGATTGCTGTGGATGCGCCATCTCGTCCATCGCCCGACGCTCTGGCGCTGGCGGCCATTCCTGGGCTTTGAACTCGCGTTTTTCGGCCTGCTGGCGTTGAGCCATATCTTCGTGCGCCAGGAAGGCTGGGACGCCGTCCTTTCCGGGCATGGCGGCGGCGTGATCGGGTGGGCCTTGAGCTTCTCCTTCATCTACTACACCACTCCGCTGGTCACCGCCTTCCTGATGGCATTGTTCGTTCTGGTGGGCGTGGGAATGGCCTTCGACATCACGGCGGAGGATTTCCGCGCGTTGGGACGACGGCTGAGGGCCGCCTGGAGCGATTATCGCCTCGCCCGGATGGAGGCCCGCGCGGCGGCGGAAGCGGCCGCGGCCGCGCGCGCTGCCGAAAAGGAAGCCGCCCGGCGCGCTGAGGGGAGTCCCCTCGGGCCGGGGGTGGCCATTTCCCCGCCGCCTTCCCGACCGCATCGCAAGACGTCCCCCGCGTCTCCACCGGCCGCGACGCCTTCGACGCCGGAAACGCCGCCAGTAGGACCGGTCAAGCCGCAGCTGACGCTGCCTCCGCTCACCCTGCTCCAGCCGGCGCGCGCGCCGGTGCTGAGCCAGGAGGAGATTGACCGCAAAAGTCGCATCATCGAGCAGACGCTGACGCAGTTTGGCGTGCCCGCCAGGGTGACTGAGGTGCGCCAGGGGCCGACGGTGACGCAGTTCGGGGTGACGCCGGGCTTTGTGGCGCGGGGGCCGGACGGGGAGGAGCAGCGCAAGGTCCGCGTCAGCCAGATCTCGGCGCTCGCCGACGACCTGAAACTGGCGCTCGCCGCCCGTTCGTTGCGGGTGGAAGCGCCCGTGCCGGGGCGCGCCGTCGTGGGCATCGAGGTTCCCAACGAGGAAATCGGCCTGGTGACGCTGCGCCGGGTACTGGAAAGCCCGGAATTCGCGCAATGCCATCAGCCGCTGTGTTTTGCGGTGGGATTGGACGTCGCCGGCACCGCCGTGGGCGCGAATCTCAGCGCCATGCCCCATCTCCTCGTCGCCGGCACGACGGGCAGCGGCAAATCGGTGTTCGTCAAAGCCATCGCCGCCAGCCTCATCATGCGCAACACCCCCGCCGAACTTCGGCTGATCGCCATTGATCCCAAAATGGTCGAGCTCAGTCACCTCAACGGTCTGCCGCACTTGTTCGGCAAGGCCGAGACGGAGCTGGAACGTATTCTGCGGGTGTTGCGTTGGGTCACGGTGGAGATGGAAGACCGCTACAAGCGTTTTGCGCGCGTGCCGGTCCGCAATTTGGAGGAGTACAACCGTCATCTCCAGCGGCAGGGCGAGGCCCCCATGCCGCGCATCGTCGTCCTGGTTGACGAGCTCGCCGATCTGATGATGGCGGCTCCCGATGAGACCGAACGCAGCCTCACACGCATTGCCCAGATGGCGCGCGCGACGGGCATTCATCTCGTCGTGGCGACCCAGCGCCCCAGCACGGACGTGGTCACCGGGCTCATCAAGGCGAATTTCCCCGCCCGGGTCAGCTTTGCGGTGGCGAGCAACGTGGACTCGCGCGTCATCCTCGACACGCCGGGTGCCGAATCCCTCATGGGACAGGGCGACATGCTCTTCCTGGCGCCTGATGCTGCCGCGCCGCGCCGCATTCAGGGCTGTTATATTTCCGACGAGGAGCTGGAGGCGTTGATCCAGTTTTGGCAGCAGCAGGCCGGGGCGACGCCGGCGCGAGCGCCCTGGGACGCCATCGCGGAGAGCAGCGGCCCGGAGCAGTGGCGGCTCGAGGGCGAGACGGAAGACGCCGCTCTGCTGGAAAAAGCGATCGCGCTGGCGCAACAACAGGGCAACATCTCTACCTCGGCCATTCAGCGGCGGCTACGCATCAGCTATCCTCGCGCCGCGCGGCTGATGGAGCAGATGGAGGCGATGGGCATTGTCGGGCCGCAGACCGCGGCCGGCCGCAAACGCCAGGTGCTTTCAGGAGACGACGATGCCGTATGATCTGACGGACCCCGCCGGCATTGCCGCCAATCAACGCGGCGAGCTGACGGACGAGCAGCGTCAACGGGCCACCCGTGCGGCTCGCGGTCAGCGCGGTTGCCTGTACAGTTTGCTCCATCGTGCGGTTTTTCCCCTCGTGGGCCTTGCGCTGGTGATCGTGCTGGTGATTACCCGGGCGCCGGTGCTCCTCCTCTGGATAGTGACGCTCATCACGCTGGTCATCGGCGTCGAGTTGCTCATGCTCACCGTGCTGCCCTTCTTCCAGCAGCAGCAGCTGTTGCGCCACGACTTGCTCGAAGAGCACCTCGAATCTGCCGAAGGACGCCTGGTCTACAGGCAACGGAGCTACGAGGCGGTGAGCGGTGAGCGGGTGTTGCTGCTGCCGAGAACCGCTGCAAGCCTGCGTCCCGATACGCTCTATCGCTTTTATTTCTTGCCGCGTTCGGGCTATGTGCTTTCGGCGGAGGCGCTGGGTTTGATAGCGACGGTAGACGCGCGCGCTGCCTTGCTGGAGGCCCTGGCCGTCACCCTCAATTTCGACATGGACACCCTCGCGGCCAATCGCCGCGGGCAGTTGACTCCGGCGCAGAGCCTGCGCTTGTTGCCGCAGCTTCTGGCGGCGCGGGGAGACTTCACCCGGGGCCAGCTGTGGGCCGACCTCATTCAGGGGCGCGTGGAAACGACGGAGGGCATCGGCCGGCGCCTGACGCTGCTGCCCTCGTCTCGTCCCTACGCCTATCAGGTCGGCGCGCGGCGCTTTTCTGTGCCGGAGAAGGCCCTCAACGTGTTCATGGACGATTTCCCGTATCGCGTCTATCACACGCCCCGCAGCGGCATTCTCGTGAGCCTCGAGCCATTGGCGATGCGACGTGAGCCCAGCTCGCCGGCGGACGTGGCACGTGAAGGAACATGAAAACGGGTGAACATGACGACGTGCGAACGTGGGTGATTCGCTGATTCGCTGACTGCTGACTCGCTGATCTCTATTTTTGAGGAGCCGCATGAACCCACTCACCTTGCCTTCGCACATGAACGATCTGCAGACCATCCTCAGAGGGCTGGATTGGCATGAGCTCGAACATGAGGTGGCGCAGGAGGCGCAAACACGCCTGGTGATTGTGGGCCCCGTGAACAGCGGCAAATCTACGCTGTTCAACCGTCTTCATGGGCAGCGCGTCAGCGCCGTCAGCGCTGTCCCCGGCACCACCAAGGGGGTCGTTGAACATCCCCTGGGACCGTTTCACCTCGTGGACACCCCCGGCTTCGGCGAGGTCTGGGGCACCGACCGGGCGGCCATCGCCGAGGCGGCCGCGCAACAGGCCGATCTCATCCTGTTGCTGTTGGACGCGGCGGCAGGCGTCCGCCAGAGCGATCACGATCTCTACGTGAGCCTGCAGCGATTTGGACGCCCCATCGTCGTGGCGCTCAACAAGGCGGATTTGGTCGCCCAAGACCTCCCCTGGGTGTTGGAAAATGCCGAAAAGGTGCTGGGATTGCGTCCCATCCCGGTCTCGGCGCGTACCGGCAAGGGGATCTCCGATGCGCTGCTGCCGGCGATCTTGCAGGCGCAGCCGGCGCTGGCGATTGCGATGGCGCGTGAACTGCCCGGCGTGCGGGCGCAGCTCGTCGGCCGCATCATTCGGCAGACCGCCTGGTTCAACGCGGCGATCTCCATTCAGCCCATCCCGGGGCTGGATATCCCTGTTTTACTCGCCTCGCAAACGCGGATGGTGTTGCGGATCGCGGCGGCTTATGGCGACTCGATGCGCGCCTCACATGCGCGCGAGTTGCTGACGGCGATGGCCGGCAGTCTGCTCTCCCGTTATTTGGGGATGCAGCTCGCCAAACTCGTGCCGGTGTTGGGCTGGGCTGTCTCCAGCGCCGTCTCGGCAGCGACGACTTACGCCATCGGCGAGACGGCGCGGCGGTATTTTGAGATGGGAGGCAACGTCCGGCCTCTTGACCTGAGGACGCTTTATCAGCGCAGACGCCGGCTGGCGCTGGGAAATCTGCTCCGGCGTCAGCCCGTCGCGCCTGTTGGGCCGGAAGCGGAGCCGGCCGCGGCGGCGGGGAGCGAGCTTCAGCAGGGGTGAATCGCGGTTCGGGAGTGACAGGCGATGAACGTCGAGCAGCTGGGGTTGATTGACCATCCGCCGACGCCAGAAGAGGTCCGCCGCCAGATGCGGGCCTACCTGGTGCGCTATGTCGTGCTGGTGGCGGGGATCAGCCTGGTCATTGGCGGCTTGATCGGGCGCCTCACGGTGCAAGACCCGGCGGCCCTGACGCCGGCGGCGGGCTGGCAGTCAGGGCCGTCCCTTCCCGAGGGGGGAGCGTCGTCCCGGCCCGTCTCCTCGTCGTTGCAGATTTACGTCAGTGGGGCGGTAGCCAGGCCGCAGGTGGTCGAAGTCCCCGCCGGCAGCATCCTCGCGGATGCGCTCGCCGCGGCAGGGGGCCCGGCGCCTGAGGCCGATCTCGAGAGCCTCAATCTCGCCGCGCCGCTGGCCGATCACCAGCACGTGCACATCCCCACCCGCGTGCCGCCGCCAACCGCTACCTCGCGGCCTCGCCCGGTGACGGCAACGCCGACGTCAGAGGTCGCGTCCCCTGAAGCACGGGTCAACCTCAACACGGCCACCCTCGCCGAGCTGCTCACGCTCCCCGGCATCGGTGAGACGCGCGCGCAAGCCATCCTCGCCTATCGCGCCGAGCACGGCCCTTTCACGCGCATCGAAGAGCTTCAAAACGTGAGCGGCATTGGTCCCGCGACGTATGAGAAGCTGGCGCCCTACATCACCGTAGGCCCCTGAATCCCCAGCCCCCCGGCCGTTCCGATAATTTACCGCCAAGGCGCCAGGACGTCAAAGGCTTCTTCGCGCCCTGGTGATGCCGGGATACAGGGCCGCCATTTTCCTTGGAATTGCCATGCGTCTCCGGCGCGCCCCCAAGAATGGACATGTGAACCGTGAACTGAGGCTGCGACGGTTCTCTACTCACGGCTCACTGATTTCTATTCTGAGGGGGCCTTGTATCTTTCGGCCTTTGTGGTAGAACAAGGGCCATCATTCCAGTGTAAAATTTGAGCTACCGGACAACTCATGGAGCTTCAAGCACTCATCAGCGGGTATCTGGCGTTGCAGGGCTTCGCGCTGGCAGGCACACCGCTGGCCCTCGCCTGGCTGCGACATCTGCCTTCGCGCGGCTACGCCATCGCCAAGCCTTTGGGATTGCTCTTCAGCGGCGTGATTCTGTGGTGGGGCGCGACGTTGCGGCTGTGGCCCGCTACCGCCGCTGCGGCCCTCGCGGCAGCGCTGGCGCTGCTCGCGGGGGGCCTGTTCGCGCTGCGCGGACAGTGGGACGCCGTGGCCTCCTGGTGGCGTGAACATCGCCGCTTTGTCCTCATCACCGAGCTGCTCTTCGCAGCGGCGTTCGTCGCCTGGGCCG
>JAGPHL010000032.1 GCA_018055515.1 Anaerolineae bacterium | reverse complement strand
GCTCGATCTCAAAGCAGGCGCTTCCAAGCGCGAAGTGGAGCGCGCGATGCAGGGGCACATCCTGGCGCAGGCCGAGCTGCTGGGGACGTACACCCGCCGGTGACAGGAGCGAGCCATCACGGAAGGCGCAGGTCCCGGCGGGACGTCACCGGGAATAAAAATGTAAGGCGTGAGTCGTGAGCAGAGGCCGTGACGACTCTCTTCTCACGATTCACGGCTCTCTATTTTCCGAGGAGGTAAATATGTCTGAGAGGCTGAGATACCGTCGGTTGGGTAAGACCGACATGAGGGTGAGCGAGATCGGAATGGGGTTGTGGGCTGCCGGCGGCGACGTCTGGGGTCCTACCGATGACACGCAAGTGTTGGACGCGATAGATTACGCTTTGGATGCCGGCATCAATTTCTTCGACACCTCCGACATCTACGGCAACGGCCACAGCGAGATGCTGCTCGGCAAGGCCATGCGAGGACGCCGGGAGCGGTTCATCGTCGCAACCAAGATCGGCTGGCAGGGCTTTGATGACGTGCGCCGGCAGAGCGCTTACACCACCGTCGAGAAACTCATCGCCGGCGTCGAGAGCAACCTGCGTCGCCTGGCCACGGAGTACATAGACGTCATCCAGAGCCACATTGACTTCCGCGATCCGACGATGGAAATCTTCCTGGAGGGCTTCCAGCGGCTGCAACGTGACGGCAAAGTGCGCGCCTACGGCGTCAGCACCAGCGACTTCGAATACTTGCAGGCCTTCGCCGCCGATGGCCACTGTGCCACGCTGCAAGTGGATTACAGCATCCTCAATCGTACCGCCGAAAACGACATCCTGCCCTACTGTCAGGCGCACGACATCGGCGTGATCGTGCGCGGCGCGCTGGCGATGGGAATTCTCACCGGCAAATTCACGCCGGAAACCCGCTTCGGCGAGGGTGACTTCCGCGCGCGCTGGCACGAAAATCCAGAGGAACATCGCACTTTCCTCAGCGATCTGCAAAAAGTGGAAGCCCTGCGCCAGCTCGCTGAGGGACGCACGCTCGCGCAGCTGGCGCTGCAATTCCCGCTGGCGCATCCCGCCGTCTCGACGGTGATTCCCGGCATCAAGACGAGGGCGCAGATGGAAGATAATCTACGCGCCGGGCTGCTCCCACCGCTGACCGCTGAGGAGCTGGCCTGCATCGCCAGCATTGTCCCGCCGGGCGGCGGACGCAAGATCTGGCCCGCCTGAGCGCGGGCGTCATCCCCTCAACGCTTCAGCAGGCCCGCGCTCGCGGCAAGTTCCTGCATTTCGCGGGTGATTGCCTGGCGGCGCAGGGCCTGCAATTCCAACGTCAACTCTTCCACCAGCCGCTCGGCGTTTTGCGTCGCGCCTTCCATCAGTTGATAGCGCAACGCGTGTTCTGCAGTAACAGACTCCAAAAAAAAGCTGTAACAACGGATCAATATCTCCTGCTCCACCACGCGCGCGTAGAGCGACCACGGATCCGTTTCCACAATAACGATCTCATCCGGCGCCGGCGTTGCGGAGATCTCGGTCAGGGGCGTGATTTCGGGCGGAAGGAGACGGCGCACCACGGTTTCGTAGCTGCCCAGACTGCGGTAAGCGTTGAAAATTACATCTACCGCATCGAGAGAATAGGCCTCATAGCGTTCCAGCCAATCCCGTGTAAGCGTACGTGCCTGCGCGAATGAGGGGAGCGAGGAAGTGGAAAGCGGCGCCGCGTAGGCGGGCCTGACGCCGCGACGCGCGAGCAGCCGCGCCAGCCGCAACCCCAAGACCACCAGTTCGACCTCGACGCCGGCTTCACGTCGCGCCTCCAGCTCGGCGAGCACCCCATCGGCTACGGCGTGATTGAAACGGCCACACAAGCCGCGCTCGGTTCCCAACGCCAGAACTACCACCGGTCGCGCCGCGGCAGGCATGGTCACGCCAGCAGAGCGACGCCTCCGTCCCGCAGCCCCCTGCTCCAGCTCCGTGAGCAGCAAGGGTAGAAGCGCCTGCAACTGCGCGGTATAGCGCTGCAACCCCGCGCGCCGGTTGAGCGCCATTTGCCAGCCGCCCAATGAGATCGTCCGCAACGCTCCCAAGATCGGCTGGACCGTGCGGATGTTCGCCAGACGCTCGCGAAGCTGCTCGATATCGGCCACCTGGATCTCCTCCCAAAATCAGCAAATCTCAAAATCAATTGCATGGCAAGTGTAACGCAAACTCCAATTTGCGTTTGGGTCGCCATTTTTTGCTTACTCGGTGTACGCCAGCACATGGCGTCTCTGAAGATAGAGCTCAGTGAGTAGCGAGTCGTTGCAGCCTCGGCTTACTGCTCACAACTCACGACCCACAATCACCTGAAGAAATCGCATCCGCAGGACGTGAATCTCAATAATTTTCGAGATGTTCCAGGTCCCACACGAAAACCGTTGCCCATCCCACTTCTGCTGCAGAGATCTGCACGCCAAGGGCCTGAACGCCTGACACCTCCTCGGATTCGATTCCCACCGGGGAACGGCAGTTGGAGCGGATGATGGTCAGCGCAGCGTCCACGCACTCTCCAGGGACCGCGATAAGAATGATGTGTTCGGCCTGGCGTAGCACCCCGCCGCGCGCCTCAAAGAACGTGGACGGAAACCCGGCGCCGATCAGGCACTCCAGCAAATGATCTGTCTGATCCCGTGGGACAATCGCCATTATCATTTTCATGCCGTGTATGGTTCCTTCGAAAATAGAACTCAGTGAGCTGTGAGTCGAGAGTCGTCCCAGAAGCTGCCCACGTCTCACATTTACATTTTCGGATACTGTTCCATGTGCGCTCGGATCGTTTTCTCAAACTCCGCACGCATCTCCTCCGTCAACTCGCCGGTACGGTTGAGATGCGCCATCATGATGGGAAGTTCAGATTTGATGCGTATCAGCAACTCACGTTCAAAAGCGGGGATCTCTTCAGGCGGGATGTGATCCAGGAACCCCTGCGTCGCGGCAAGCAAGACGACCACCTGTTCTGCCAACGAGAGCGGCACATGCGCCGGTTGAGTCAAGGCGAGCTGCAGCCGTTGTCCACGCCGGATCTGGTGTTGCGTGGCCTCATCCACCTCCGCACCGATGCGGGCAAAGCGGGCGACCTCCTCATACTGCGCAAGCTCCAGGCGCAAGGGCCCGGCCAGCTGGTGCATCGCCGTTGTCTGCGCCGCTCCGCCTACTCGCGAGACGGAACGGCCGGCGTTGACGGCGGGTTTGATCCCCCGGTTAAAGAGCGCGGTATCAAGCACAATCTGCCCGTCAGTGATAGAGATCAAGTTTGTGGGGATATAAGCCGATAGATTACCCCGCTGCGTCTCCACGATTGGCAATGCGGTCAGCGAGCCGCCCCCCGCCTCTTCACTCAGGCGACAGGCGCGTTCCAACAGCCGTGAATGCAGATAGAAGATGTCTCCGGGATACGCTTCCCGTCCTGGAGGGCGCCGAAGCAGCAGGCTCAATTCGCGATAGGCGTCGGCGTGTCGCGTGAGATCATCGTAGATAATGAGGACGTCCCGTCCCTCCTGCATCAATCCTTCCGCCATCGTGCAGCCGCTGTAGGGCGCGAGGTATCGCAAGGCTGGCGGATCATCTGGGCTGGACATCACAACGGTGGTGTAAGCCAGCGCGCCGGTACGGGTGAGCAGTTCAATTACCTCCAACGTCGATGATTTTTTCTGCCCGATGGCCACATAGACACAGACCATGCTGCTATCTTCCATCTGAGCGAGAATGGCATCTACCGCGACAGAGGTCTTGCCCGTCTGCCGGTCGCCCATAATCAGCTCCCGTTGACCGCGGCCAATGGGCACCAAGGCATCCAACACCTTGACACCCGTGTGCAGCGGCTGCGAGACTGGCGCGCGCTCCACTATCCCCGGCGCACGACGCTCCAGATAGCGATATTCCGCCACATCAAATATGCCATGCTGATCCAAAGGTTCCCCCAGCGGGTTGACCACTCGTCCCAACAGCCCCGCCCCCACAGGCACACGCAAGCGATTGCCGGACGCTGTGACCATATCGCCGCCAACAATTCCCTCATCCGGCCCCAACAAGATGACGTCCACGTGATCGCGATCCAGGTTGAGAATCAAACCCTGCACGCCGGTAGAGAAGTTAACCAGCTCGTCAGTCTGGGCGTTGGGCAATCCCGAGAGTGTGGCCACGCCATTGCCGATATGTTGTACAGTACCGATGGCGCGGAAAGATACCTGTCCCACCTTAACCGCCGCAGTCGCCGCCTTCAGCGCCATCAGCATGGGGGCGAGATCAAGGCGCGACTGCGCTAACGTTGGGAGTTCTGCGATCCGGCGACTGATCTCGCGGACCCAGCCCGGAGATAGTTCCGAGAGCTGGGCAGCCGCCGAAGCGTTAGCCGCCTCCTGGAGCGCCCGTAGCAACTTCGCTGTGCTATCGGAGGTCAAATGACGCTCACTCATCGGCCACATGCTCCTGCAGCGTCTTCTCGACCTGCTCGCGCAGGGCTTCCAGCTGCCCGGCTACGGAATTGTCCACGATCACATCTCCCAACCGCACCTGGAGCCCCACCGCCAGCTGCGGATCTACCCGAATCTCCAGGTTCACATTGCGGTCAGCGAGCGCCGCAAACGTGCGCGCCAGCAGTCCTTGCTGCTCCGACGACAGGGGATGGGCGGTAGTAATGTATGCCGTCGGCGTGCGCTCACCCAGAGAACGACGGAAACTCTCCACGCGCGGCATTTCACTGCGTCCCATCTCCCAGATCCGATCGGTTAATTGCTTGACCATGCGAGCCTGCATCTCGTCAGTCGCCAGCTGCGAGATCACCGAGCCGCTGATATGGAGGATGGTATGCACCAATTCCTCACGGAACTCCTCCAACGCCTGCTGACGAATGCGATAAGCGTCAACATACGCCTCAGCAAGCACCCGCTCCACTTCCATCTGCGTCTCGCGTAACAGCGCCTGCCGTTCAGCCTCTGAAGATTCGCGGGCCTCCACCATCAGCGCACGAGCCTCGGTTTCGACATTGGCCAGCCGCGCTTCGATTTCAGCGCGAGCGGCGGCCGCCGCCTGCCGCTGCGCCTCCAAATCCTGGATGAGGGCCTCCTTTTCCGCTGCTCGTTGCCGCACACTCTGCATGATGCGCTTGAACACAAAGGTGTTCAGCAACCACGCCAGCACCAGAAAATTGAGTATCTCAAACAAGATAGTCTGCAGATTGAGTTCCAGGAAATCCATGCTCACGCCTCGCTTTACGCTGAAACAGCGAGGTCAAAGCGTGAACAAGAGCCACAGCGATTCCGGCGCTCCGCTAGAGAAGAAACGCTCCAGTAACGGGTTGGCGAAAATCAGGATCAGGATGACCAGCAGCGTGTAGATCGCCGTGGATTCCAACAGCGCCATGGCAATGATCATCGTCGTCCGCAAATCGCTGGAGACCTCCGGCTGGCGCACAATGCCTTCCAGCGCCTTGACTGCTGCTTTCCCCTCCACAATCGCCGGGGTAATGGTACCAATCACGATAGCAAAACCTGCAACCAGAATAGTCACCAAAGTCACCAAAGTTTCGGGGCTCAAATTTCCCATGGAATTTTCCTCCTTCAAAAGTTAAGAGTTGCCAAATACTAAGAGTTGCTGGCCGCCACACCAGCGCCAATGTACACCATCGCCAATATTGCGAAGATGTAAGCCTGCAGCAAGCCGGTAAACAGGTTCAAGCTCACCAGCGGGATCTGCATCAAGGGTTGAATCAGCGAGAAAATCACCGCTACCACCATCTCGCCGCTGAGAATATTGCCAAAAAGCCGCAACGTCAATGACAGGGTGCGGCTGAGTTGGCCGATCAATTCGAGAGGTAGCGTCAAGGGCAACAGATAGAGCGGCGAGGCGAGGTCTTTAAGATACTGCAACCAGCCTTTAGCTTTGACGCCGAAATAATGCACGGCAAAGAAGACCACCAGAGCCAGCGCGGCCGGCGTATTGATATCGCGCGTGGGTGAGACGAACCCCGGCACCACTCCGATCGAATTCCCTACCGCGATGAAAATTGCCAATGTCCCCAGAAACGGCATGTAGACATGCGCTGTTTCCCTGCCCACCACATCAGCGACCAGATCGGTGACAAAATCCATCAACATTTCCAACGCCGTGGGGTAACGCCGGGACAGGAACCAGACAACACTCATGATGATCGCCATCATCGCCCACGTGGAGGTCACCGTGTTGGTGATCACCAGTTTGCCATCAAACAAAGTGATGATGGGACGAGGTTCGACATTCATCACCGCCTCCTAACTCGCTCCAGGCCCAGGGTGCAAATAGCGGCGTAAGATGCGTCCACGGTGCAATTGATAAATCAACACCGTACGCATCAGCCAAAAACCGCTCAATAGCCACAGCACTGCCAGAAGTCCCGTTTGCACAGCCCAGAACAACACCAGTGTGGCAAGCGCACCGCGCAACACCAGCCCACTGCCCAGCCGCCAGATGAGGTAACACAATGGTCTTGGTTGCAAGTCGTTGCGCCCTGCGAGCGCGGACACCGTCGCGGCCTGACTGCGAAGCATCGCCCACGCAAGTAACGCTCCCACACCAAGCCACATGAACGCTCTCAGCACAGTCATTGCTGCTTCTCATCCACTTCCAGTTCTGCCGCACGGCGCTCTTGTTCCGCATAACGCTGCCCAAACCGCCAGATGTTGTAGAAGCCCGCGCCAATCCCCCCTACCAGTAAGCCAACAGTAAAGTTGGGAGCAGTGCCCAGCCAACGATCCAGGTAGTATCCCAACAACACCCCTCCAAAGATAGGCAGCGCCAGTTCCCACCCCAGCGTCATTGCGCGCAGGCCTTCCTGCATCAGTTGTTGGGTCCATTTGCGCTTTTCAGTCATCAACGCTCTTCCCATCAGGCACATGATCGCGCCGGCGCCGCTTCCTGGCAGGAGGACGCAGTTCCCGGGCCAGCCGCTCGAATTGTGGACCGGCGCCCACATCCACGTAAGCTGTGGCCGGCACTTCATCCACCGTCCCGCTTGTGAAAAGGGTCACGCCGCTCGCCGCAATCCGCAAAATCCCCGCATCCAGAACCAGCACATGTTCCCCGGTCGCATCCATGTAACGCACCTGCGCCGGGACCGTCTCCGCCAACAAAGGGGCATGTCCCGGAAAGATGCCTAAGCCCGCGCCATCTGCCAGCCGCACCTGGATCCACTGCACCCCCGTCGCCTCCAGCAACGTGGCCACCGGCGTCAGCACCGTGAAACGCAACAACTCCAGCACGTTACCCCTCGCTGGCGCCCATCCGCGCTGCGTTTGCCAGCACCTCATCAATCGTGCCGGTCATGTAAAAGGCCTGTTCGGGTATGTGATCGTAACGCCCCTCCAAAATCTCACGGAACCCCCGCAAAGTCTCTTCCAGCGGCACATAGCGACCGGGCATGCCCGTGAATGGCTCAGAGACGAAGAAGGGCTGGGTGAGGAAACGCTGCAGGCGTCGCGCCCGGCTCACCGCCAACCGATCCTCGTCGCTCAACTCATCCAGCCCCAAAATGGCGATGATGTCTTGTAATTCCTGATACCGCGCCAGTAACGCCCGGACCTCCGTAGCGATCGCGTAATGCTCCTCTCCCACGCTGGCCGGCGCCAGCAGTGAGCTGCTCGATTCCAACGGTTCAATAGCGGGGTAGAAGCCCTGGCTGGCCTGTCGTCGCGAGAGAATAGTCGCCGCGTCGAGATGAGCAAAAGTCGCTACCACTGCCGGATCGGTGAGGTCATCGGCCGGGATATAGATCGCCTGAATCGAGGTGATGCTGCCCCGCGAGGTCGTCGTGATCCGCTCCTGCAATTCGCCCATTTCGGTCGTGAGCGTCGGCTGATAACCTACGGCGCTCGGGAGCCGGCCCAGCAGGGCAGAGACCTCTGCTCCCGCCTGGATGTAACGGAAGATGTTGTCAATGAACAACAAAACTTCACGCCGCTCGTGATCGCGGAAATACTCCGCCATCGTCATCGCCGTCAGCGGCACCCGCAGACGCGCGCCGGGCGGCTCATTCATCTGCCCAAAGACGAGAACCGTGCTCGCCAAAACCCCGCTGTGCTGCATCTCCAGCCAGAGCTCATTGCCCTCGCGACTGCGCTCTCCCACCCCCGCAAACAACACAATACCCGAATGCTCGCTGATCGTATGACGCATGAGCTCGATCATGAGCATGGTCTTCCCTACACCCGCGCCGCCAAACAGGCCAATTTTCCCGCCACGCGGATAGGGAGTCAACAAATCAATGGCCTTCAGCCCGGTGACAAAGGGGGTCGCTGCTACACGCTGCTCGCGCAAGGGAGGCGAATCGGTATGAATAGGAGCACGATCGAGCACTTCGGGATCGGGCAGCCCATCAATGGGCACCCCCAACACATTAAACACGCGTCCCAAAGTTGCCGGCCCAACAGGCACACGAATGGGATGACCAGTGTCCATCACCGTCAGGCCGCGACGCAGCCCAGCGGTCGTATCCATGGCGATCGCACGCACGGTACGGGGATCAATGTGCTCTTGGACTTCGAGCACGAGAGGTGGACCCTCATCACGCTGAACCAGCAACGCATCGTGAATGCCAGGCAAATCCCCCGAGGCGAATTCCGCATCCACCACCACGCCGACCACACGAACTACAATTCCAATCCGTCTCAACCCCAGCCCCCTATACTCCTATACTGATGAAGGTTGCGACGCTGCGCGTCATGCACAGAGACTTCCGATATAAGAAAGCCTAAGCAACAAAAGAGGCATCATTGCCCTTAATGCGGGTAAGTATACCAGAATTCTCACGATACGACAAGTCAGGGTCAGCAGTAAATTGCCGCCTGTGCCTGGTGCCCTTTCTGATTTTTCGATGATGTCTGGTGGACAAAACACCCAAATCGTGTATGATTACCAGGTGTCGTGCGACATGCACATCTCAATCTGGCTTAAACGCACGCAAATGAGAGAGGAAGTATGGCACTGATAGCCGAAGTCGGGATTGACCTGGGGACGGTCAATGTGCTCGTCTATGTACGCGGACGGGGCATTGTCTTACAGGAGCCCTCGGTCGTCGCCCAAGAAGTGAACACGGGGCGTGTCATCGCCGTCGGCGAAGAGGCGCGGGCCATGCTGGGGCGGGCGCCCGAGACCCTGCAGGTGCGGCGCCCCTTGCGGGACGGCGTGATCGCCGATTATCGCGTCACCAAAGAGATGATCCAGAAATTCCTGGAGAAGGCAGTCGGACAACATCGGCTGTTCAAACCCCGCTTGATGGTGACGGTGCCCTTTGGCGTGACTCAGGTGGAGCGCAAAGCCGTCAAGGACGCGGCGTTCGAGGCCGGCGCCGGCCGCGCTTACACGATCCCCGAACCGCTGGCAGGAGCCATTGGCGCCGGCTTGCCCATTCACACCCCCGGCGGACACATGGTCATTGACCTCGGCGGCGGGGCGAGCGAAGCAGCCGTGCTCTCAGTGTACGGCGTCGTCGCCTCGTCCGCGGTTCGCGTCGGCGGTGTGCGCATGGATGAGGCCATCGTGGCCTTCGTCCGTCGCAAATACAATCTCATGATCGGCATGTCAACGGCGGAAGAGGCCAAAATCCGCATCGGCGCGGCCCTGCCCCTGGAAGGCGACCCTCTGCGCATGGAAGTGCAAGGCCGCGATCAGGTCAGCGGGTTGCCGCGCAGTGTCACCATCAACACCGATGACGTCATCGAAGCGCTTGAGGAATCCCTGGGAATCATCATCGGCATGGTCAAGGGCGTCCTGGAACGCACCCCGCCGGAACTCGCCTCGGACCTCATTGACCGTGGGATGACGTTGATCGGCGGCGGCGCGCTGCTCCGCAGCATGGATCAGCTGCTCACACAGGAGACGGGGGTGCCCGTGTACGTCGCCGATGCCCCCATGGCGTGCGTCGCCATCGGCGCGGGGAAGGCGCACCCCCTCATCCCGGTGCTCGAGAAGACGCTCACGGAGATGTAATCCCCCGCGTAAGCCCTCCTTCTTCACCCCCCCAGGGGGGGTCAGTGAAGAAGGAGGGCTTTTTTGTACGAATTTTCGGTTCATGGTATAATATGACCCTGGTCAATTATGACCGCAGTCACAAATGTAAGTAACGGAGGTACCGCATGAAGAAAATCTGGAGGTGGCTGATTATTGGAGTGCTCCTCGTGGGAGCCGTGGTCGGGTACGGGTGGTTTCGCCAACAGCGCCCCCAGGCCCAGGTCGAAGTGCTGCGCACGGGCGAAACGCTGCGCGGCAATCTTGACATTACTGTCGCCGTCAGTGGAAATGTGGCCGCCAATCAACGGGTAGACGTGCGCTTCAGCATCCCCGGCACGGTGGAAAGCGTCGCCGTCGCCGTTGGGGACCGCGTCGAGGAAGGGCAGACGCTGGCGCAGCTGGACACGACCGCACTGGAACGCGCCGTTGAACGCAGCACCATCACCCTCGAACAGGCGGAACTGCGCCGCAAGCAGCTCGTCGATCCGCCCACTGAAGAGGAGCTGCAACGGGCGCGAGACGCCGTCACCCAGGCAGGAGCGACGTTGACTATCGCTCGCCTCAATTACACCCGCGTCATGAGCAGCAGCTTGCTCAACGAGGATCTAAGCAGCGCTGAAGCGCGCTTCCGCGACCTGCAAACGCAGTTCGGGATGCGTCAGATGGAATTCGAGGAAGGCAAGGTCAGCGATGCGGTGCGCGATCGAGCCCGCAAGGCAGCTGACGACGCTTACTGGGCCTGGGTACGGCTCCAGCAACAGGCCGAACTGGAGCGCACGCGCGCTCAGAGCGACGTCACCCAGGCGTGGAATGCTTACAAAGAAGCACAAAATCGCCTCAAGCAGCTGGAAGAAGGGCCGAGTGAGGACGACCTGGAAAGCGTGGCCCTGGAGATCCGCACGGCGCAGCTGGCGTTGACGCAAGCGCGCGACGACCTGGCAGCCGCGACGCTCAAGGCGCCCATCAGCGGCGTGGTCGCTGCTGTGAACCTGCAACGCGGCGTCCCGGCGCCGACGACAAGCCCGGCGGTCACCCTCATTGACGACAGTGTCTTCTTTGTGGATGTCACCGTGGATGAAACCGACATCGGCAAAATCCAGGTGGGGCAGCAGGCCGAGATCACCCTGGATGCCTATACGGACGTGACGCTCGCCGGCGAAGTCGTGACCATCGCCCCGGCGGCGAATAACCTTGCCGGCATCGTCGCCTATCCCGTGCGCATGCGCCTCGAGCCCACCGACGCCGTGGCCCTGCGCGACGGTATGACTGCCAGTATCCTGATCCGCACGCAGCAGATAGAGGATGTGGTGCTGATCCCCACCTGGGCCATCCGCACCAATCCGGTAACGCGGGGGCTGTTCACTTATTGTTATTGCACGCCCGGCAGCACCGAGCCGCAACGGGTGGCCCTCACCATCGGTGCGCACAATGAAAACTACACGCAGGTCCTCGAGGGACTTGAGGCAGGCGTCACGGTGGCCCTGGTGGCAGAGGGACGGACCAATCTCCTTGAATTAACGGGGCCGCCCGTCGGCAGCACACCTTAAGGGAGGCCCATCATGGACGATGAG
This sequence comes from Anaerolineae bacterium, assembly GCA_018055515.1. Classification (GTDB taxonomy): domain Bacteria; phylum Chloroflexota; class Anaerolineae; order B4-G1; family SLSP01; genus JAAZNO01. The sequence continues at coordinate 6,217 of JAGPHL010000032.1, read as the reverse complement.
GTCATCACAGTTCAGGACCTGCGGAAAATGTACCAGATGGGGACGCAGGAAGTGCACGCTCTGCGGGGCGTTTCGCTGACGATCAGGCGGGGTGAGGCAGTCGCCATCATGGGGCCCTCCGGGTCAGGCAAGTCCACGCTGATGAACATCCTGGGATGCTTAGATCAGCCGACCGCCGGCAAGTACTATCTCGATGGCGCCGACGTCAGCCATATGTCGGATGATGCGCTGGCCGCGGTCCGCAATCAACGGGTCGGATTCGTGTTCCAGAGCTTCAACTTGTTGGCACGCACCCCGGCGCTGGAAAACGTCCAGCTGCCGCTCATCTACGCTGGCGCGAGCCTGCGCATGCGGCGTCAGCGCGCGGAAGAAGTCCTGCGCGCCGTAGGCCTGGGGGATCGGATGCACCATCTGCCCAACGAGCTCTCCGGCGGGCAACAACAGCGGGTGGCCATCGCGCGCGCGCTGGTCAACAACCCTTCGATCATCCTCGCCGATGAGCCAACGGGCAACCTGGACAGTCGGTCCGGCAAAGAGGTGATGGCGATCCTGCAGCGCCTCAACCGGGAGCAGGGCATTACCGTCATCCTGGTGACTCACGACGCGAACATCGCCCAATATGCCAATCGCGTCATCCACCTTTTCGACGGGGTCATTTCACAAGAAGAGGCCGTGGCCCATCCCATTGACGCCGAAGCCTGGCTAAAGCGCGAGGAGGCGTCACAGTGAAACTCCTGGAAAGCTTGCGCCTGGCGTTGCGCTCCCTGGCGACCAACAAATTGCGCGCCGCGCTGACGATGCTGGGCATCATCATCGGGGTTGGCGCGGTGATCACGCTGCTCTCGGTCGGCGAGGGCGTGCAGAGCTACATCACCGCACAGTTTCAGTCCATCGGCACGAACATCTTCTTCGTGATTCCCGGCTCACTCCGTCAGGAGCTCGACCGTCCCGCCTATCTCACGGTTAAGGATGCCGAAGCGCTGCGAGACCCCCTGCTCGCGCCGGATGTGTTGCGCGTCGCGCCTACGGCAAACGACAACGCCCGACTCACGATCCCCGGGCGCGAAAAAGTCACCCAGGTCCAGGGCGTCACCGCCGAATATGCCGACGTCCGTGAATGGTATCCGGCGGTCGGCATGTTTATCTCGCCCCTCGAGGAACAAACAGAAGCGCGGGTCATCGTCTTGGGGAAAATCGTCGCCGATGTGCTGTTCCCCGATCTGCCCGACCCCACCGGCCAGATAGTGCGGGTGAACAACATTCCCTTCCGCGTCATCGGCGTCATGGCGGAGCGCGGCGGAGGACAGTTTGGCAGCGAGGACGATGTGGCCTTCGTCCCGCTGACTACCGCTACCAGCCGGCTCTTCTCCCGGCGCACGCCCCAAGGCGAACCCCGCCTCTCCATGATCTACGTCCAGGCCGTCAGTGGAGACCGGATAGACGCCGCCATCACCGAGGTCGCCGCCATTCTGCGCCAGCGCCATAACATCCAGCCCGGCGATCCCGACGATTTCTCGACGATCAGCCAGGCGGATCTCATCGGCACCTTCCAACAGATCACCAGCGTGCTGACGGTGTTTCTGGGAGCCATCGCGGGGATCAGTTTGCTGGTGGGCGGGATTGGCATCATGAACATCATGCTGGTCTCGGTCACCGAGCGCACGCGGGAGATTGGGTTGCGCAAAGCGGTGGGCGCGCGTCGGCGCGATATCCTGTGGCAATTCCTGATCGAAGCGATGCTGCTCTCGATGGTTGGGGGCACTCTGGGGATCGGCTTTGGCACGGCGGGGGCGGCCATCGTCTCCAGTTTCCTGCGCGAGCAGAACTTCAATGCGGTCATCACCCCCGGCTCCGTACTGCTGGCGACGCTCTTTTCCGCCGCCGTGGGGCTTTTCTTCGGCATCTATCCCGCGCAACGCGCCGCCGCCCTCAACCCCATTGACGCGCTGCGTTACGAGTAGCCTTACACCAGGGCCAAAGCGAGATTTTGGCCCATCACCGTGAAACCACCAGGAGTCAGAAGCGCTCTGGCCTCTGACTCCTGGCTGACCTGTGACCTCTGACCTCTGCCCTCTGCCCTCTGACTTCTGCCCTCTGCCCTCTGACTTCTGCCCTCTGCCCTCTGACTTCTGACTTCTGACTTCTGACTTCTGACTTCTGACCTCTATTCTGCGGCGGGTAACGTGAAATAAAACTTGCTCCCCTCCCCCTTCACGCTCTCGACGCCCACGGCGCCCCCCAGTTTTTCGATGATGAAACGGACGATGGAAAGTCCCAGCCCGTGCCCCTTGACCCGGAGAGAATCCAGGCGCGCAAACGGCTGGAAAAGCTGCGCCTGCTCCTCAGTCGTCAAGCCGGCGCCGTTATCGCGCAGCCAATATCGCACCTTGTCCCCTAAATCGTCGCTGCCTATCTCGAGGCGCGGTGGCTCGCCTCCATACTTCAAACCGTTGCTGAGATAGTTGACCCACACCTCTTCCACCCAGGAGGCATAGCCCAGCACTGCGGGCCAGCGTTGCGGCAACACAACCTCCGCCCCCGTCTGATGGATGCCATCTTGCAGCCGCTCCAGCGCGTGCGCCACAATCAACTCCATCTGCAAAGGGCCCATAGTCACATCGGATTTGCGGAGCTGCACCAACAGCAACAGCTCGTCCACGATGTTCTCCATCCGTTTTGCATTGGCGACGATGCGTTCAAGGTAAGCTCGCAGCTCGGCGTCGGAAAGTTCCGCGCCAAAAAGCTCGATGGTCCCCGCATAACCGATCAACAGCGACAGCGGCGTGTCGAGATCGTGGGCCACAATGCCGGCAAAAGCGTCCAATTCAGCATTACGGGCCTCGAGATCCGCGTTCAAGCGGCGGAGCTCCATCATATCGTCGAAGCGCGCGCGGGCAATGGTGATCGCGCGCTCCAATTCCAGGCGATTGGGCGATTTTACCAGATACGCGCCCGCGCCCACACTTCCCGCCCGCTCGATCAGATCGCGGGTGCTGTAGGCAGAAAGCATCACCACCGGCGTCGGGCAGAGCTCGAAAATGCGCTGTGTGGCGGTGATCCCATCCATATCGGGCATACTCCAATCCATCAACACCACGTCGGGCCGCGTCTCCAGCACCAGCTGCACCGCCTCCTGGCCATTGATGGCTTCCCCTATCACCACATAGCCCAGACCTTCCAGCAATCCATGGATCATCTGGCTGACCAGATAATCATCCTCAGCGATGAGCACCCGCACGGGCGTCTCCGAGCTCCGGCCACACAACGCTTCCATCAAGACACCTCGTTGCGGAACACCAGGGTCACCACGGCGCCGTCCTCATTGCTGAGGAGAACCTGGCCATTCAACGTGCGCCGCATGAGATTGCGCACCAATTCCAGCCCTACGTTGGTGCGCTTCCAATGCAACACGTCTTCGGGGAATCCAGGGCCGTCATCGCGGAAGACGAGCCGCACCATGCCCTCTTCAGACGTGATGACCACGGAAAGGTGCACGCCAGGACGCTCCCCCAGCGCATGGCGCAGCGCATTGGTGACCAATTCGTTGATGATCAACGCCAGATTGTGCGCCTGTGTCGCCGTGACCTGCACTTCGGAAGGGGAAACCGTGGCCACAATCTGTCCACCGCGCGCCAGCGTCTGCAATGTCGAATGAATGATCTGCTCGGCCAGGAGCGACAGGCGCAGCGGCATCCATTCCGCGTCCGAAAGCATCTCGTGCACCGTCGTCAGCCCCTGTAAACGGACGATCATCTCATCAATAATCTGCTGAAACAGCGGCTGCTGCGAGATCTCGGCGTGACGGCGCTCCGCATACAACAGCCCAATGATCGCCATCAGGTTGTTCTTCACCCGATGGTTCACCTCCCGCAACAGGAAAGACTTGGTCTCCGCATCACGGCGCGCCTGCTCGTAAAGGGTGGCATTTTCGATGACGATGGTGATGGTCGCGGCAATGGATTCCAGCAAATTGACCTCGGCAGCGTCGAAGCGCCCTTCCGCCTCATCCACCACCTGCAGGGCGCCGATCACCTTTTGCTTGACCCACAGCGGGACGGTCACCATCGAACATACCTGAATTCCCGCCTGGTCACTGACGCCCGCATAGAAACGGGAATCTTGCGTCACATCGCTGCTGACGAGGCTGCGCCCCCGGCTCACCGCCCACCACACCAGGCCCTGTCCCTCAGGCAAGCGCCACCCGCGCACCAACTCACTGCGGGGACCGCTCGCCTGCCGGCAGACCAAGTAGTTGTCTGTGGGGTCCAGCAGCCACACAGACGAGGATTGTACTTCCAGGAGATGTTGCACCTCGGCCAGCACCGTCGCCAGAAATTGATCCAGGTCGAGGTTGGAAATAAGCGCTCGCCCCGCCCGGTTGAGTAACGCCAGCTCGCGGTTGCGCCGCAGCAGCGCCGCCTCCATGTCGGCGCGCGCCGCGATCTCGTTCTGCGCCGCCTCGAAAAGCCGCGCGTTCTCGATCGCCCCGGAGAGATGATCCGCGATGGTCTGCAACACCGGCAGATCCTCCTCGGTAAAGGCGTCCGCCGCCGTGCCCTGAATGGTGAGAGCGCCGATGCAACGTCCCCGGCTGATCAAGGGCAGGGCCATCTCCGAGCGCGTCTCCGGCAGATAGGGGTTGCTGAAGTGCACCTCATCCTGTCCGACGTCCCAGGCGATGCGCGACACGCCATGCGTGATGGCCCAGCTCACCATCGAAGTGCCATTCAAGGGCAGGCGATAACCGGCGCGCAGCATCCGCTCCCCCGCCTCGCCGGTGCCGGCCTGCAGCACCGCGTGCTCCCCTCGCGCATCCACCAGAAACACGCCCACATAATAGAAGTCGAAGCTCTCGCGGACCAACTCCACCGTGCGGTGCATCAGCTGTTGGGGATCCAGAATCCGCGCGACCGACCGCGAGACGCGCGCGGCAGTCTGCAGTTGTAAATTGCGGCGATGCAGCGTGCTCACGAGACTTTCGTAATCCACCTCACTCATGCGCCTGTCGGTGATGTCATACAGGATCACCTGCCGGGCGACCTGACCCTCGGCCCGGTGCAAGGGGACAGAAATCACGTAATACCAGCGTTGATCGCGCAGGCTGAAGACCTCCCAGTGCACCGTCTCGGCCTCATAAACCGATTGTGGCACGCCGCCGGGGGAGGGATATCCCAACTCACGCAGCACCTGCAAACACGAATGTCCCACGGGGTCGAAGCCCAGGTAGGCGCACAGCGCGGCGTTGGCGTATTCGATGCGGTGATCGGGGGAACAGACACACAGCATGGCGTTCATAGGACGCGCCGTCGCCTCCCCCGTCAGCGGCGCGCCCCCGCCCACACGCACATTCGCTTCGCTCGCGGTCAGCTCCTGCAAGCGCCGTTCCAACACGCGAGCGCTCAGCTGCGGGTCCATGGCGATGCAGCGCGTGTTGGGATACCAGCTCGCGCCGAGCATCACAATGGGGTGTTGATCCAGGACTCCCAACAGCTCCTGCGCCGTGAACAAACGTCGGTCATAGCAGCACAGGAATACCGCCGGCAATGACTTGACCCAGTCCGCAATGCGGAATTCCAGATCCAACAACGCGGAAGGCGTGGCACAATGCGGCGACAGCGCCGCCACTTCCAGGATGACAAACAAGGCACAGCCGGGCGGGTCACACGTGCGCTCCAGCTCAAACAGGAGGGTCTCCAGAGCCTCCCAATCTGGAAGGCCCTGCACATCCTGGAAGGCCGTGGGATTATACACCTGCCACTCGCCCGCGTCTTCAAAGGTCGTCCAGGCGATGCCTTCCTGTTGAAGCGCCGTGTGCAATGCCGTGCTATCGGGCGTGAGGATCAGCAGGCGCATTTTGCCGCTGCGGCGTAACCCCAGCCGGATCAATGCCACCTGCGAGGCGAGCAGCGCATTGGCATCTCCCAGAGCGAGGAGATGCTGCCCGACCCCCAGAGCCTCGACGGCAGGGTCACCCGTCGTATCCCCAGGAAGAGAGAATTCCGTGGGCTGATCAAATAATAAAGCTGCTGTCAACATACCCAAATTATAACCCCGCTCTGACAATTGGTCAAAATCAAGACCAGCGCGGACCGGGCTTTCGAAGCAGGTGAGGTCAGTTTGGGGGCATAGAGCGGGAAAAGTGGGGTTGATGCGGCGCAGCGTGGTGTAGGAGGGCCGTCAAACGTAGCAGGTAGGGGCGACGGCGGTCTGGCGTAGG
>JAGPHL010000230.1 GCA_018055515.1 Anaerolineae bacterium | reverse complement strand
CTCAGAGGTGAGTACAGAGATGTCACGGATGTTACGCCAATACCTGGAAACTCAGGCTGATCAGGTCGAGGCCGTCCTCCTGGCGCACCACGCGCCGGTCCGGGTCACCGGCGGGACCGTCGGCCCGCGCCTCATCCGCTTCGCGCTGGATCCCGCCCCGAGCACCCGCTTCACTGCCGTGCGGGGGCTGGCCGAAGACCTGGCCGTGGCGCTGAAGGTCAGCTCGCTGCGCATTGATCGCACCGATCAGGGCATCATCCTCGAATTCCCCAATCCCGAACCACGCCCGGTCACGTTCACCGGTCTTTGGCCCGAGGTAGAGCCGCTGCCGCCGGCGACGGCGCTGCTGGGCCTCACCGACGGGGGCGCCCCGCTCCTGGCGCGGCTTTCCTCCCCGGAGGTAGCGCACGTGCTCGTCGCCGGGACGACCGGCTCCGGCAAGACCGCGCTCCTGCGGACGATGGCGACCTCCCTGGCCCTGGCGAACACGCCGGAAACCCTGCGGCTGTTATGCCTCGATCCCAAGGGCCGCGCCTTCCGCGCGCTGACGGCGGCGCCCCATCTCACGCGCCCGCCCGTGGTGGAAATCGCGGAGGCGCTTGAGGCACTCCAATCCCTGGTGCGGCTGATGGAGATGCGGGATCAGAAGGGCGAGCAGCAGCCCCGCATCGTCGTCTTCATTGATGAGGTAGCGGATTTAATCATCCAGGACGAGCGGCGCAACGGCCATGTTTCTGTGGAGACCCTGCTGACGCGCCTGGCGCAGCGTGGGCGAGAAGCGGGGATTCACCTCATAGCGGCCACGCAGCGGCCCTCCGCCGCCGTGCTGAGCGGGGTGCTGCGCGCGAATTTCCCACTGCGCCTGGTGGGAAAGGTCGTCTCGGCGGAGGACGCGCGACTCGCTTCAGGGCGCGCGCAGACGGACGCCCATCTGCTGAACGGCCGGGGCGACTTCATCGCCGTCGGGGGCAGCGCCCTGCCAATTCGGTTCCAGGTCGCCTACCTCGGCGAGCGCGAGGCGCAGGAAGAACTCGCCGCGCTCAAGGCCGAAAGCGCCCATTGAAAGGTCGAGCGCGCTCGACCCTTGAGAATCGGGAGTTGAGAATCGGAGGTTAAAGATGGAACGAGAGAGTCTGGGAACGCGCTTCAAGCGATTTTTGCTGCTCGTCGTGATCCTGGCCGTCGTGGTCTTCATCGTCGTGATCACGCAACGGCTCAGCGATGACGCCCTGGCCCTGCTGGTAGGACTGGCTGCCGGGCTGGCCGCCATGACCCCGGCGCTGCTCCTGCTCGGCACGCTCTGGCGACGGCAGGAACAGCGGATGCAGGAACGCTTCGCCCAACCGGTGAACAACGCCACGGCGCCGCCCGTCATCGTCGTCGCGCCGCCAATGCTGCCCGGCTACACCCCTCAGCGACAAAATGCCTGGGACACCAACAGCCTGTGGGCCGCCGGTTCCACCGAGCGCAAGTTCACCGTCGTGGGAGGGGAACAATGAAGCCCGCCCGAAGCCGCTGCGAACCCATCCACCGGCTGACGCTGAGCCACGGATATTTTCCCCGCAGTTTCACCTGGCGTGGGCAGCGCTACGCAGTGAAGACCGTCGAACGCGCCTGGACGGAAACGCGCGCCGGCGGTGTGGTCGAAGGCTACCGCTTCCGGGTGCGCTGCGCAGAGGGGACTTTCGAGCTGCTGCAAGAGGCAGCTTCCAGGCGCTGGTATCTGGTTAGCGGGAGGGCCCCATGATGCGGACTGGCCTTTTGTGGTACGACAACGGCAACGCGGAGCTGCAGCTCCAGCTTGCGCAGGCGGCAAAACGCTATCGCGAGCGCTTCGGCGCCGAGCCGAATGTCTGCTACGTCCATCCGGCCACCCTGCCCGGCGGCGAACTGCGGATCGGCAGCATCCTCGTGCGCGCGTCATCCAGGGTGATGCCACATTATCTGTGGCTGGGACAGGAGCAGCTCACGGCAGAGCCGGCCAGGGTCTGACAGGTTGGGCTTCGCCCAACCTTTACACGCGGCATAGCTGCGCGATGAGCACTTCAAGCGTCATGGGGTAGGACATCTGCCCCGTCTTCATCGTCAGGTCGGCCGCGTAGAGCAACCGATATGCCTGGCGCAGCTGCTGCAGGGAAAACAGCCGCGCCTGGAGCGCCATTTTCTCCGCCACGTAAGGGTGCAGGGCCAGCCGCTCGATGATTTCGGACTGCGTGCATCCCCGGTCCACCAGCCAGCGCGTCTGCAGCAATAGCCGGAACTGACGTACTATCATGCCGAAAATGCGCAGATACTCATCGGACCGCGTGCCAGGGTCCATCAAGCGGGACAGGTGCCGCACTGCCACATCGGGTCGGCGCTGCCCAATCGCATCCACCAGCTCGAAGATGACGTCCGCCGTCGCCATGTAGGGCATCATCACCCGCACATCCTCCGCTGTGATGACGCCTGCGCCCCCCTTATACGCCTGCAATTTGCGCAATTCCTGATCCACCAGCTGCACCTGGGAACCCAGATTCTGCACCAGCAACGCCAGCGCCGCCGGCTCCAGGCGCAAGCCCAACTTCTGCGCGCGGCGCGTGACCCATTGGGGAACCTCTTTGGATTTGGGCAGCGCGCTGGAAACGAGGGTCGCGCCAAGTTGGCGGGCAGTTTTGAGCACCGGATGGGAGAGAGGGACGGTTTTCCCTTCGACGAAGAACAGATGCGTGAAAGGCGCCAGCGCGGGCAGATAGTCCGCCACCTGTTGGGCCCAGGCATCGTTTTCCTGTGTCAGGGCGCCGCGCACCAGCACCAGGCGGCTCTCTCCGAGGAAGGGCAACGTGTCACACGCCAGGCGCAGCTCGCTGAAGGCCAGCGGCGACTCGAGGATCACCTTGTTCAGCCCGCTGACGTCCTCAAAGTGCAGCTGCGCGAGCAGCTCGGCAATGGCCTCTTCTTGTTCCAGCCGGTTCTCGCCGTGAAAAATGGCCAGCATGGCTCAGGGATGGCGGGTCTGCACGTAAACGCGCCGGAAATCCCTGCCGGGATCGGTGCGGATGGAGACGAGCTCCAGATCGCCGATGTTAGACTCGACGGTCACCTTTTCCTGCACCTTCATCCCCAGACGGGGCGCCAGGAGCAAGGCCAGAGCGTTGAGCAGAATAGCCTTCAGAATCCGCTCCAGGCCCTCCGAGAGATTGTTGATGGACTTGCCCTGTAACACCAGGGAAGTCGTCCCCACCGTGAGGGCGGCCGCCGTGAGCAAATTAGTCCCACAATTGGGATGATAGGCTAGCGCCGCCTCACCCCGTTCGAGGCGTTCCAGCGCCTCCTGGACTGCGGGGTAGATTTCTTTCACCGAAAGATTTGTGTACAGCGTGAACCCCAACGGGCCCGAAAAACCGACGACTTGCGTGCGGGGATAACGCTGACCCAACAAAGCGATCGTGGCATGTTCCAGAGCATGGTTCTGGCGGATACGGCGGATCAATGTGGCACTCATGGGTGTTCTCCTTCTGACGGCGGCGCGGGCGCCGGGCGTGCGATCACGATGAGGCGATTCTGAATGCTGCCATAAGGGTGACAGGTCACCAGCGTCAGCCGCTCATCCGTGGTCGGCAGAATATAACGCGCGTTCTCAAGACGTACTTCCAAAGGTTGATGGGCCTCTTTGAGGATGTACAGGGCTTCCACCCCATACGTGTAGGTCAGCCCGTTCTCACCTTCGAGGAGGATTTCTGCCCCCTCCTGCAGCCGGTACAGATCGCGGAAGACCTCGCCATACGTGGTGTTATGACCGTTCAGCACCGTGTTGCCGGGGACGCCCAACAGCGCCGAGCTGCTGTGCCAACCGGCGGCACGCCAGTTGGGCACCTGCCAGATTCCCTGCGCGCCGTCTGCGGTCTCCAGCGGCGCCCACTCCACCGGCGTGACCGGCGCATCCAGGTTGATGGCGGGGATGCGAATGCGGACAGGCACCGTACCCCATAGCGGCGTCGGCGTGGGCCGAGGGGCGGGCCGCGCTGTCGGTTCAGACGTCGGTTCGAGC
>JAGPHL010000229.1 GCA_018055515.1 Anaerolineae bacterium | reverse complement strand
AGCAAGTCCATAAAGGCCTGGGCGTAGGCGGCTTGCTGGGAGAGGAATTCGTTGTGGACGTGCAGCGTCTGGGCCTGGTACTCATGGAATTGGTCAATGCTGCGAGACAGATGTTCCAGGGCCGTCAACGCGGCCTCCAACCGCTCTGGAGTGCTGTCACCGTTGGCGAAGAGCGCGTTCTGTTGCTGCATCAGCTGCGCGAAGATCTGGGCGTAATCCCCCTGCTGGCGCAGGTACTGTTCATGCACCTGCAGCGTCTGCCGCTGGTGCTCATAAGACTGGGCCAGGCCGCGTTCAAGGCTTTCCAGGACGTGAGAGTAATCCCACGCGCCCGGTTGGACATCGGCCTCGGAAGCCGTCGGTTCCTCTAGGGAGGCCGCGGCGGGCTCGTCCTCTTGATGGGGCAGGTGAACCCGCGGACCGTCTTGCAACGCCTGCTCGAAGGCGGCCCGCGTCTTCTCGCTGACATAGTTGTTGCCATTGAGTTTTACGCTGAATGCCATCGTTCCCTCCATGCATAAGTTATCATGAAAATTTCATAAGTCATAAGGAATGGCTGTTACCTGGGGCTCTTGGAAGCGCGCGCGTAGGGGTCAATGTCCCCCAGCGGCAGGCCGGCGACTTGCAGACGCACCACGGCGTCGCGCAGTTGTCGATCGGCGGACTTCTGACGGCTGGCGTTGAGCGAGATGGCGACGTGAGGCTGGTCCGCCAGGATCTCGTTGACCAGATTGGTGACGATGCTCCGTGGCCCGATCTCGACGAAGAGACGTCCCCCGGCGGCGTAGAGCTGTTCGATCTGGGTCTTGAAGATAACGGGGTGCAGGATGTGGTTAGAGAGGATCTCTTTAGCGGCCTCAAGGTCCTGCGGGTACGGGCCGCCGGTAGTGTTGGAATAGACGGAAAGGCGCGCTTGCTGGAAAGGGGTCCGCTGGACGGCGGCGGCGAAGGGCGCCGAGGCGTGCCCTACCAGCGGCGTGTGGAAGGCGGCAGAGACGTCTAACGGCGTCACCTTAAACCCCTTCCCGGCGAGCACCCCGGCCACGGCCTCGATGGCCACCGTCGGACCGGCCAACACCACTTGCTCGGGGGAGTTCTGGTTGGCGATGACGACGTCCTCAAAGGCCGCCAGCTCCTGCTCGATCTGGGTCAGCGCGCCCTTGACGGCCAACATGGCGCCCGCGTCCGTGAAGTCGGGGTCGTCGGGCGGCGTCATGGCCTGTCCCCGCGTCTTGACCAGGTTCAGGAAAGCGTCGTCGTCCAACATGCCGCCGGCCCAGAGCGCGGAGAGCTCGCCGAAGCTGTGGCCCGCCGCGAAATCGGGTGCGAAGCCGGCCGCCTGCAGGATTTTGAAGAGGCCGGCGCTGGTCACGCCGATGGCGGCCTGAGCATAGTCGGTAGCCTGGAGCGCGGCGGCCTGGCGCTCGCGCGTCGCCTCGTCGAAGGCGGGGATGGGAAAGACGACAGCAGAAAGGGGCGCCTTGCCCTCGGCGATGAAGCGCGCGTCCATCCGGGCGTAAACTTCGCGCAGCGGCGGGAAGTTGAGGGCTACATCGCAGCACATGTTGAGGTACTGCGAACCCTGGCCGGGGAAGAGGGCCACCACAGCGCCCTGCGGATCGAGGCCATTGCGGCGATAGGTGATGCCACGCGGGTGTTCCCAGGTCTCGGCCCCCGGATCTTTGCGGAGCACCGCCAGGGCGCTCTTCAGCAGCTGGACGGCTTCGTCGCGGTCGGCAGCGACAAAACCCAGGCGCGCCGCCGTCTGCGGGAGCTGCGGCGCGCGACTGCGGGCAATCACGTCGGCGTAGGCCGTCGCGCCGTCGGGGCCGGTAAATGCCGTCAGGGCAGCTTCGCACGTCTGGATCAGCGCCGTTGGGCTTTCTGCCTGCAGGATCAGCGGTTGGACCACGCGGTTCAGGCGATAAGGGCCGCTATGCTCCGCCGTGTACTCCTCCAACACCACGTGGAAGTTGGTGCCGCCAAAGCCAAAGGCGCTGACGGCAGCGCGACGCGGCACGGCGCCGGTCGCACGGATCCACGGGCGCGTTTCCGTGTTGAGGTAGAACGGCGACGACTCCAGCGCGAGCTTCGGATTGGGTCGTTCGACGTTGAGAGTAGGCGGCAGGATCTTCTGATCCAGGGCCAGCACGGCCTTCAGCAACCCGGCAATGCCCGCGGCGGCCTTGGTATGGCCGATTTGCGATTTGACGCTGCCCAGGGCGATGTGTTGTCCGCGCCCGTCGCCGTTGTCGAAGGCCAGCCGCAGCCCCTCGATCTCGGCGGGATCGCCGGCAGGGGTGCCGGTACCGTGAGCCTCGATGAGGCCGACGGTCTCCGGGGCGAAGCCGGCTTCTTCATACGCGCGGCGGACGGCTTTGGCCTGTCCTTCCGGGCGCGGGGCGTAGATGCTCTTATAGCGCCCGTCGCTGGAGGCGCCGATGCCGCGCAACACCGCGTAGATGCGGTCGCCATCGCGCTCGGCGTCCTCCAGGCGTTTGAGCACCACCATGCCGAGGCCCTCGCCGACCAACATACCGTCGGCCTCCGCGTCAAAGGGACGGCTTTCACCGCGCCGGGAGAAAGCCGGGGTCTTGCTGAAGCAGAGAAAGGTGAAGGGGGAGTTGTCGGTGTCCACGCCGCCGGCAATCATCATGTCGGCGCGGTACTCCAGGAGCTGGCTGACGGCGACCTGCACGGCGGCGAGACTGCTGGCGCAAGCCGCGTCTATCGTGGCGTTGATGCCCCCCAGGTTCAGCCGGTTGGCGATGCGTCCGGCCACGACGTTGGCCAGCAGGCCGGGGAAGGCGTCCTCGCTCCAACCGACGTAGGCCAGTTTGATCTTCTCGGTAATCCGCGCGATGTCTTCTTCGGCCAGGCCGCTGCTGCGGAGCACTTGCTCCCAGATGGGATACTGCAGACGGGCGGCGAGGGGCTTGAGCAGCTTGAGGCCGCCGGAGACGCCCAGAACCACGCCGGTGCGATCGCGGTCGAAGTCCACGTCCGCGCCGTAGCCGGCGTCTTCCATCACGTCGCGGGCCACGACCAGTCCCAGCAGCTGTGAGACGTCGGTCACCTCCAAAATGTTGGGCGGCATACCGAACTCCAGGGGATTGAAGTCAATATCGGGGATAAAGCCGCCGTGTTTGCAATAGGTTTTGTCGGGCGCGTTGGGATCGGGATCGTAGTATTCCTCGAGGCTCCAGTGCGTGGGGGGCACCTCGGTGATGCCGTTGATCTTGTCCAGAATGTTCTGCCAGTACTCGCGGAGATTCGCGGCCCTGGCGAAGATCCCCGCTTGCCCGATGATGGCGACGGGCGTGTGTTGCAACGTTGCGGTGTTCATAAACCATCCTTTTCAATGACAAAGGGTGAGATTGAAGGCGATAAAGAACTTCAGCCTTCCCCAGAGCTTCGTGAGAGCACAAAAACAGACGTCTGAGTGCATCAAACGCTGATCCTCCTCAGAAAATAGGCGAATCAACGAAAAAGCGAATCAGCGAATCTCAAAATCACTTGCATGACCTGTGTACCGCGAACTTCAGTTCACTCTTAGGCCGTCATTTTTATGGTCCGGTGATGAACCGCAGATTCATGAGAACTCCTCGTGAGTAACGGCCTGGATGACCTCCGGCCCCGTGATGAACATGTTGCCCTTCCCTTCCACCATGAAGACGAAGTCGGTGATGGCGGGGGAGTAGACGGCACCCCCGGCACAGGGGCCCATGATCACCGAGAGCTGGGGGATCACACCGGAGGCGCGGACATTGCGGTAGAAGATCTCGCCATAAGCTGCCAGCGCGTCGCCCCCCTCCTGGATACGCGCGCCGCCCGAGTCGTTGAGGCCGATGAGAGGGGCGCCCTGTTGATAGGCCAGGTCCATGAGGCGGGCGATCTTGCGTCCGTGCGCTTCGCCTACCGAGCCGCCCAACACGGTGAAGTCCTGGGCGAAGACGTAGACCGGGCGCCCGTCAATCTCTCCCACACCGGTGATCACGCCGTCGCCCCAGAAGCGCTTCTCGTCCATCCCC
>JAGPHL010000031.1 GCA_018055515.1 Anaerolineae bacterium | reverse complement strand
AGCTACACCCTGAACGCCGCCATGACCATCCCCGAAATCGCGCGCACCCTGCAAAACGCCGCCGCCCCCGACATCCAGGTGACGATCCCCGAAGGCAAGCGGCTCGAGGAGGTCGCCGTCCTCGTCGCGGCGGACGCGGGAATAGACCCACAGGCGTTCCTGCAGCTGACGCAGACCGGTTGGGCGCAGAGCGACCTCGTCACGCGCTTCGACTTCCTGGCGCAGATCCCGGTGACGGGCACGCTGGAAGGCTTTCTGTTCCCCGACACCTATCGGCTGCCGCAATCCCCCACCGCCTATGACCTGGTCGAGCGGATGCTGGAGAATTTCAGCCGGCAGGTGACGCCCGAAATTCAGCAGGGCTTTGCCGAGCGGGGGCTGAGCCTCTTCGAGGGCATCACCCTGGCTTCCATCGTGGAGCGCGAAGCGGTGCTAGACGCCGAACGCCCCGTCATCGCGGGTGTCTATCTCAACCGCCTGCGCGACGGCTGGCCCCTCGCCGCCTGCCCGACGGTCCAATACGCGCTGGGCTACCGTCCTGAGGAAGGCACGTGGTGGAAACGGGTGATCTATTTTGTGGATCTGGAGGTCGCCTCGCCGTACAACACGTACCGCACCCTGGGGCTGCCCCCCAGCCCGATCGCCAGCCCCGGCGCGGCCGCCATTCAAGCCGCTGCTTTCCCGGCGGAGACCCCGTATTATTTCTTCATGGTGGATTGCAACAAGAACGACGGCAGCCATCTGTTCGCCGAAACCGAAGCCGAACATCTGGCGCACTTCGAGATGTGTGGCGGCGCCTATACCACGAATCCCTGAGCGGGGAACAGCTCGAACCACAAGAACGCAAAGGCTGGGGATTCTGCTATCCCCAGCCTGGCATAATCGAGCCTCATTCCACCGCGCGCCGCAAACGGAGCACCGGCAGTTCCGGCCGGCAGTTGAAGCGCACCGCCGGCGCGATCAGACCAATCCCCCGGCTGACGTAAACCGGCGGCGAGCCGGGAACCCAACCGCCGGCATACTTCTGCCCCTCACACGAGGGAACGACGGGCGCGCCCATCAGCGGCAACCGTACCTGCCCGCCATGGGTGTGTCCTGAGAGCACCAGATCGAGGCGCCCGGCGGGCAGAAGCGTGACGAAATCGGGGGCATGCACCAGCAGAATCCGCGCCTCAGCAGGCGGGATATCGGCAAGCAAGCGCGTCACCGCAGCCTGTTGCTCACTCCAGAGACCCGGCTCCAGCCCCCCCGCGTCGCAGTCCAGTGCGCCGGCGTCTTCGATACCCACCAGCCAGAGAGGCTCGCCTCGGGGAAAGAGCTGCACGCGGTCATTCCGCAGCACGGTGATGCCCACCTCGGTGAGCCGCGCCGCGACCTCATCTGCCCCCACCCACACATCATGATTGCCCAGCACGGCAAAGACGCCATACGGTGCCCGCAGGTCAGCGAGGATCTCCGCCGCCGCACGGCTGTAACTGGCGGATTGGCTCACGAAGTCCCCGGTGAGCACGATGAGATCGGGAGACTGCGCGTTGGCCTGCTTCACCACACGCTGCAGATAGGAGGCGGTCACGTCGGGGCCCAAATGGAGATCGGTGAGCTGCACCAGGGTAAGGCCCTCGTGGAGCGGGGAGAGCTCCGGCAAGAAGACATCCACCGTGTGCACTTCCAGCCATTCCGGCTCTACCTGCGTGGCGTAGAAGGACAGGCCCACGAGCAAGCCACAAGCGACCAGCAAAATCACGCCGCCGAGAGCCAGAAAACGGCGGCGCGCACGCCGCACGGCAGGCAGCGGCGGCGTGGAGGACTCAGGCAGGGCCGCGCCGGCGTCCATCCGCCTTCATCAGGGCTGTCCTTCGGGCGTCGGCGTGGGTGTAGGAGCGGGAGTAGGGGTCACGCGCCAGCTGGCCGTCGTCGTCCCGTGGCAGGGATCATAATTCCAGCCGAGCGTCACCCGGAAGTCCACCTCGCTGTTCTCCGTGGGCTGGGCAATGACATCCTCCGCCTGCAGCTTGTAGAGCTGCTGCAGTTTGCCGACGGGAGAGCCCTTGCTCGTCGTCATGTAGTTGATGACCGTGGTGCGCGCCGTGCCGGGCGCCTCCTCGACCGTCACGACCTCGAAGCCTTCCAGGCCCAGGCGATAGGCGGCCACATATCCCCATCCCGCGTTCCCCGTGCCGTTGGCCACGACGACGCGGAAAGCGCGCTGCGAGGCCCGGCTCGTCACCGGCGGCTGAGCCGCCTCGGCGATGAAAGTGCGCATGTTCTCATAGTTGGGCACCAGGACCGCCCCGCCGTTCGGCGCCGTCCATGAAGTGAGCAAAGTTGACCCGCGGATGAAGCGGCTCTTGATGTCGCGCATGTCCAGCCGCGACGCTACCGACCCCAGATAGATCATATCGGGAAGCTTGAGATCCGTCTCCACGGCGTCCTGATACACGCCCCAGAGATCCGGAATGCGGGGGATGAGATTCTGCGTCAGCGCCTGCTGCAGCACGGCGCGCAGCACCTGCTGCTGACGGCGATGCCGGTCGAAATCGGACGTGTTCCACCGCGAGCGCACATACCACAGCGCATATTTGCCGTCCAGGTGATGGACGCCCGGCTCCAGGTCAATGTCACTCTGCCCCGCAGGCGCCTCCGCGTCGGGGTACGTGTCGTGGAAAGGGCACTCGACGACCACATCCACCCCGCCGACCGCGTCCACGATCTGCCGGTAGCTGTTGAAGTCCACCATGGCATAATAGTGGATGGGGATGCCGAAGTTATACTCGATGGTCGCCTTGACGAGCCCCGGCCCGCCACCGGGATAGTGGTTCTTCACGCCCCGCAGGAACGCCGTGTTGATCTTATCGAGCCCCCACGTGGGAATCCAGGCGTAATAGTCCCGCGGGATTGAGATCATGCTCGCCGAGGGAATATCGGGGAAGATCGAGACGATCATCATGACGTCGGTGCGCGCTACCTGCTCGCCGCCGCTGCGATCCATCCCCAACAGGAGAATGTTGATGGTGCCCTTCGGCTGTTGGACCAGGGGAAGCGGCTCAGGTTGCGGCAGCGTCGAGGTCACGACGGCGGTGCCGGAAATGATGACGGCGGGCGGCGGCAGGACCAGGGGGGCGGGCGTCGGCGTGACGGTAGGTGTTGGCGTAGGGGAGGGAGTTGACGTCGGGCGCGGCGTGCGCGTCGCCGTCGGAGTCGGCGTCCATGTCGGAGGGATGCGAGTCGCCGTCGGCGTTGCTGTAAGAGGCACGGTCGGCGCCTGTGAGGGGGTCACCGTAACGAGCGCCACATAGGGAGCACCTTCAACCCAGGTGCGCGCTCCCAAAACGACCAGTACCAACAGTCCAGCCAAGATCAACCATTCAAACAGACGTACCCAACGAGACATGATGTTGCACGATCCTTCTTTCACGGATCAGTGGGCCTGGCGGCCATAATCCGCGGCGCCCATCATACCACACCCGGGATGAAACGCAAACTTCGCGTCGGGCCGCCTCGCGCCGCTGTGGCCAAATTGTGCTATAATGGAGCCATCATGGGAGCGGCAGCCTCCCATCTAACCCAGAAACAGGTGGTAGAATGAACTCAAAACGCGGGAAAACCTCACAAATCATATTTGCCGTTATTACCATTATCTTGCTACTCAGCATGATTCTCAGCATGGTCGTCTTCCTGTTTCAGCATTAAGTCGCCGGCGTCCAGGGGCACACGCTTGCGCCTGGGGCCTGCCTTGAGATTGAATTTGCGGCAATCGCTCCCCGCACACCAGGGTGCCGGGGACCATCATCACCTCAAAAGGAGCAGCCATGTCAGCCAATCAGCCAGTGAACCCATGCCTGCGCGAATTCCACATTTCACGCGCCGCGCGCGAGCGCTATCAAGTCGAGGATACGCTCTTCGCGCTGGATGGTAACGTCGTGTTTGCCAATTTCCACGCGGCGCGGGAATTGGCCCAGAAACTCAACGCCCAGCGAGATTTGATTTCCTTCCCTGAACAAGGAGTGCGCGCCGGGCAGCTCAACGCCATGGGCTTGATTGACGAGATCCTGCATCACACCGTGGACCTGTACCAGCAGGAGCGCGCGCCGCGCGTCATGAAAGAGGCGCTGGCCTTTTTGGAAGAGCGCCTGGGGAAAGAGACCCTCGACGCCGTCCTGGCGACGTTCGTCCAGACCTATCCACCGACCGCCGTGTACCGCGGCGCGCTCGATGCGGAGGAGTATCTCGCCGGCGAAACCGGCGGCGTCTCGCACCGCGAAGTCGTCCTCGAGGAAGTACTCTTCCTGTGGATGAGCAACATCAATCCCGCCCGCTCGCCGTTCCTGGAGCTCTTCGATGACGCCCCCCTGGAAGCCTACCCCGCCTACTCCGAGATCATCAGCGGTCTCCACGATTTCTTCGACACGCAGCCGCCCTTTGGGCCAGACAACGAAAATCTGGTGGACATGCTCCTCGCGCCCATCCGCAACGCGCCGAACTCCCTGGAAGCGCAGCTGGAATTCATCCGCAGCCGTTGGGCGCCGCTCCTGGGCAGCTATCTTTACCGGCTCCTGAGCAGCCTCGACCTGATCGCCGAGGAAAGCAAGGCCTTCTTCGGTTTCGGCCCCGGCCCCGAAGCCCTGCTGCCCTTCGAGTTCAAGGGGCAGGAGCTGGAGCTCGAGGCCTTCAGCCCGGACAGCGATTGGATGCCGCAGGTCGTCATTCTCGCCAAGAACACCTACGTCTGGCTGGACCAGCTCTCCAAACAATATCAGCGTCCCATCACCCGCCTGGATCAGGTCCCCGACGCGGAGCTGGACAAACTGGCGCGGTGGGGCTTCACCGGGCTGTGGCTGATCGGGCTGTGGGAACGCAGCAAGGCCTCCAAGCGTATTAAGCAGATCATGGGCAATCCCGAAGCGGTGGCGTCAGCGTACTCGCTGCTGGATTACCGTATCGCCGAGGATCTCGGCGGCGAGGCGGCCTACAATGAGCTCAAGGCCCGCGCCTGGCAACGCGGGATCCGCATGGGCAGCGACATGGTTCCCAATCACATGGGCATTGACTCGACCTGGGTCATCCAGCACCCGGATTGGTTCATCCAGCTGCCGTACAGCCCCTTCCCCACTTACACGTTCAACGGCGAGAACCTCTCTGACGACGGGCGAGTGGGCATTTATCTTGAGGATCACTACTACACCCACAGCGACGCCGCCGTCGTCTTCAAGCGGGTGGATCACTGGACCGGCGACACACGCTACATCTATCACGGCAACGACGGCACCTCCATGCCGTGGAACGACACCGCGCAGCTCAACTATCTGCTGCCCGAAGTGCGGGAAGCGGTGATCCAGACCATCCTGGAGGTAGCGCGCCGCTCGCCCATCATCCGCTTCGACGCGGCGATGACGCTGACGAAACGGCACTATCAGCGGCTCTGGTATCCCGAACCCGGCACCGGCGGCGACATCCCCTCGCGCGCGGAACACGGCATGACCAAAGCGGAGTTCGACGCGGCCATGCCGGAGGAGTTCTGGCGCGAGGTCGTGGATCGCGTGGCCGTGGAGTCCCCGGGGACGCTCCTGCTCGCCGAGGCCTTCTGGATGATGGAAGGCTACTTCGTCCGCACGCTGGGAATGCATCGCGTCTACAACAGCGCCTTCATGAACATGCTGCGCGACGAGAAGAACTCGGAATACCGGCAGCTCATCAAAAACACGCTGGAATTCGACCCGCAAATTCTCAAGCGCTACGTCAACTTCATGAACAATCCCGACGAGAGGACGGCGGTAGATCAGTTCGGCAAGGGTGATAAATACTTCGGAATCTGCACGCTCATGGCGACCCTCCCCGGCCTACCGATGTTCGGTCACGGGCAGATCGAGGGCTACGCCGAAAAGTACGGCATGGAATTCCGCCGCGCCTATTGGGAGGAGCATCCCGACCCCTGGCTGGTGGCCCGGCACGAGCAGCAGATCTTCCCGCTGCTCCACAAACGCTATCTGTTCGCCGAGGTGGAGCATTTCCTGCTCTTCGATTACTACACGCCAGAAGGGCAGGTGGATGAAAACGTCTTCGCCTACACCAACAAGGCAGGCGAAGAACACTCGCTGGTGATCTACCACAACCGCTATGCCGAAACGCGCGGTTGGCTTCACACCTCCGCCGCCTACGTGATCAAAGATCCTGCCGGCGAGAAGACCCTCGTGCAGAAAACCATCGCCGATGGGTTGGACATCCCCCATCGCAGCGACATGTACGTCCTCTTCCGCGACGCCGTCCACAATCTGGAATACCTCCGCAACTGCGCCGAGATTCACGAGCGCGGCTTCTACACCGAACTCCACGCCTATGAGGTGCATGTCTTCGTCAATTTCCGCCTGGTCCAGGACAACGAATGGGGGCATTACGGGCAATTGGCCGCGCACCTGGGCGGTCGCGGCGTGCCCAGCATCGAAGAGGCGCTGCGGGAACTCTTCCTGGAGCCGCTGCACGCCCCGCTGCGGATGCTGGTGAGCGCGCCGGCCTTCCGCTGGCTCGCCGAAGCCCGGTACGCCGAGCCGGAGGATCAGGAGCACGTCCTGGATCAGGTCGAAGCCAAGATGTTGGATTTGTTGAACGCCACAAAGACCAGCAGCCAGGGGCCCGGCAATCCCAAGACGATCGCCCGTGAAGTGCGCGAGCAGCTGACCTCCATCCTCGCGCTGTCCTCGCTCATGGAAAAGCCTGCCGACAGCGAGACAGCCGTTGCCGGGCCGGCGGCCGCCGAGACCCAAGCCGAAATACGGTTGCGACCACTGCGGACGGTGTTGGGTGCGGCAACGGCCATCGCCGAGGGCCTGGAATCCGACGACCCGGCGGTGTTAGGGATGCTCCTCGGCTGGTTGTTCCTCCATCCCCTGGGCCAGATCATGGATGCGGAAAACGCCGCGGCCATCACCGCCGTCTGGATGGACGAGTGGATGCTGGGGAAGGTCTTCGCGGCCGCCCTGCAGGAGGCTGGCCTCGCCGCTGACGAAGCCCAGCGCGCCGCAACAACCGTCAAAATGTTACTGAATTACCGCGCCTGGCTGGCCGCCGCCGAGACGGAGACCGGCGACAGCGCTTACGAACTGCTGCGCGCCATCCTGCGAGAGCAGCCCCTCCAGGCCTATCTGGGAGTGAACCGCTTTGAAGGCGTGATATGGTTCAACAGAGAAGCGCTGGAACAGCTGTTGTGGTGGATGCTGACCCTGACGACCGTGGAAGCGCTCAGCGAGCCGGACAGCACTCCCGCCGCCGCCGCAGAAAAAATCGCGCGGGTGTACAATCTCACCCGCCGGGTGCTGGAGGCCGAAGCCGCTTCGGGCTATCAGGTACCGAAGTTGCTGGAGGCCGCGCACGCACTCGACTGAAAACCTGGAGCCGCGACGATCAAAGACATCAGGCTGGGGACTTCATCCCCAGCCTGATGCGTCTCTCCACATTTTCCCCTACAATGCGGCCATGAACTTCCGCAGGCGTTCCAGGCCCTTCTCGATGGTCGCCATATCGGTCGCATAGGAAAAGCGCACGTTGGCATCCGCGCCAAAGGCCGCCCCCGGCACGATGGCGACGTGATAGTCCTCCAGCAACCGCGAGGCAAAGGTCATCGAATCCAGGCCCGTCGCGGCGATGTTGGGGAAGAGGTAAAACGCGCCGGCCGGTTGGGTGCAGCTCAGCCCCGGCAGCGCCCGTAGCCCCGCCAGGAACACATCCCGACGCCGTTCAAATTCCACGCGCATGGCCTCGACCGCGTCCTGCGGGCCTTCCAACGCGGCAATGGCGCCATACTGCGCGAAAGTAGTCGCGCCGGAGGTGGTGTGCGACTGAATATCAATCGCAGCCTTGATGACATGGCGCGGCCCGGCGCCATATCCCAGCCGCCATCCCGTCGCCGCATACGCCTTGCTGAAGCCGTTGCACGTCAGGGCAAGGTCGAAAATCTCCGGCCCCAGGCTGCCGATGCTCACGTGCTCATGGCCATCGTAGAGCAACTTCTCGTAAATCTCGTCGGAAAGCACCGCGACCTGCCGCTTCACGAGCACCTCCGCCAGCGCCTGCAGTTCAGCGCGCGTGTAGAGCACGCCAGTAGGATTCGAGGGCGAATTGAGCACCAGCACCCGCGTCCGGGGAGTGATCGCCGCTTCCAGCTGCTCCGGCGTGACCTTGAAGTCGGTCGCCTCCGTGGTCGGCAGGTAACGCGGCACACCCCGCGCCAGCTTGACGATCTCGGGGTAGCTCACCCAATAGGGGATGGGAATCAGGGCCTCGTCGCCCGGTCCCAGCACGGCCAGGAGCAGGTTCAGCAGCGCCTGTTTGCCGCCCGTGCTGACGATCACCTGCTCGGCGGTATAGGGCAGGGCATTTTCGCGCTGGAGCTTTTCCGCGATGAGCGCGCGGAGGCGCGGCACGCCGCCCGCCGGCGCGTACTTCGTCTTGCCCTCGTCCAGCGCGCGTTTGGCCGCTTCGCGGATGTGCACCGGCGTGTTGAAATCCGGCTCGCCGACCGTGAAGTCGCATACATCCACGCCCTCCGCCTGCAGCGCCTTAGCGCGCGCCGAAAGCGCCAACGTCACCGATGGTTCGATCACCTTCGCTCGATCTGATAATTGAATCACGGTTGCTCTTTCTCCCCAACATGATGATAAGCACTCCCACTCTACCGCAAAAGCGCCCTGGCGGAAGTACCACGCATCACCCATTTGAGGTTACGCCCTTCCAAAGGAAGACGTCTTGAAACCGACCCGGCGCGCTTTGACTTCAGTGCGGGTGAGATAAGAATTTTGACGCGCTGGCTGACGGGCACACGGGCGCGAGCGCTGGCTGAGGAGTTGACATGACCCGGCAGGGCATCGCCGGGAATGAGGATGTGCGTCGTGAAGGAGGAGCCGTGAGCAGAGACTGCGGCAGCTCTCTTCTTACAGCTCACGGCTCTCTATTTTCGGAAGAGCATGATCCCTGGTCCTGCAGCGCGCCGCTCACCCGCGCAACGTCAATTCCAATCCCCGCGTCAGCACCTGCAAATGGCGCTCCACAATCGCTTCGATGTCCGCCTCCGGCGATTCGAGCACGTCATGCCAGATGTCGCGGAGCGTGTTCGCCAACCGATCCTCGATCATTCCCCATAGCGGCACCCCGTGCAAGGAACGGCCTTCCCCCAGCCGGCGCACTAACGTCTCAACCGACGTGTTGAAGGGCGCGGCCACCTCCGAAAGCGCGGAGAAACGCGCCGGCAATTTACCCACCTCCAGCGCGTAACGCTGCATCGCGCGCGCATCGGTCAAAAAGCGGATGAGCTTGAGGGCGTCGCGCACATTGTGGGCGTACTCCCACACGACCAGATACGAGCCGCCGACGTAAGGGATGCCCGGCGGCAGCACCATGCCGATGTTCGCGCGCAGCTCCGGCGTCAGATAGGCATTCTGCCACAGCCACATGCCCGAAAGTGTCACCGCCGCCCGTCCCTGGCCAAAACAATCATCCGACTCGAAGGTGGTGAGGTGATGAACCTGCGGCGGCATGAATCGCCCCAGGCCAAAATAGCCCCGAAAGCCAGCGCGGGCCTCCGGCGTGTTGACCAACAACGTCTTGCCATCCGCGCTGACGAAATCGCCGCCGTGCGCCCACACCCACGTCGCCAGGTTGTGCAGGGTGATCCAGTTACGACGGGTTGGCACCACCCAGGAGATTTCTACACCGGCTTCCTGCAGGCGACGCAACGTCGTCTCCAGCGATTCAAAACTGACGAACGCTTCCGCCTCATCAATGCCCGCCTGCGCCAGCAGGTCTCGCCGATAAAACAGCAAGCGCGTGTCCATCATCCAGGGGATGCCCCAAATATCGTCGGAATTAGGCAGATTCACGCTCTGCCACATCGCCGGGATGAAGTCCTCAAGCGGACCCAGCGTGCGCAACTCCGGCATCGTGAGGGGACGAATGCTTCCCATGCCGGCCAGGTCGCTCATCCACGTCGCCCCAATTTCCGAAACATCCGGGCCGCTGCGATAGATCGCGATCTTGACCATCTCGTTCCACGCTATGTCCCACGAAAGAGGCTGCAGCTGTACCTGCGTCCCCGTCCGCGCCCGAAACTCCAGCATCAGTGCCTCGATCGTGGCATTTGGCACATCGGACGTCATAAGTGAAAATACCAGCTCTGCCATCTGCCCTCCTTCACCGAGCGATATCCGCACGCCTCAAAGGCACTTTACCCCAATTCCACTTCCACGCCATGCGTGCGTCCATCCGCGAAGATGGGAATCACGCGCCCGGCCAGCGGCGCGCCATCCACCACCACCGACCGCACGCCCCCACAGACATGGCGGGGATTGCGCACTTCGAACTCATAGGTCGCGCCCCGGAACACGCGCCGCACCCGGAAGCTTTCCCACGCGGCGGGGATGCACGGTTCGATCTCCAACCCGGTGTACGTCGGTCGCACGCCCAGGATGTATTGTACACCCGCTTGATACATCCACGAGGCCGTCCCCGTCAGCCAGCCATTCCGCGCCAGGCCGAACTGCGGATGTTCATCCCCCAGGATGTTCTGCGGATAGACATACGGCTCGCTTTCATAGACCTCGATGCGGTCATTCCTGGCGGCGGGGTTGATCTGCTCGTAGTAAGCGAACGCCCGATCGCCGCGCCCGATCAAGGTCTCGGCGATGATCACCCACGGGTTGGCATGCAGGAAAATGCCGCCGTTTTCTTTGGCGCCCGGCGGATAGGTCGTCACCCCGCCCTTGTCCGGGTCGAAGCCGTCGAACCCCGGCGCGCTGAGCTTGATCCCATTCACGGTGTTGAGACGCTCATAAACGGCGTCCAGCGCCATCCGCGCCCGGTCCGCCGGCGCAAACCCCGAAATCACGGGCCAGCTCTGACCGTTGGCGTAGATCTGCCCCTGCGCGTTGACGTGCGAGCCAAGCGGCGTCCCATCCACGTCGAAATAACGGACGTACCAGGCGCCATCCCACGCACAGGCGTTGACGCGCTCCTGCATCTCCGCGTAGTGCTGCAGGAACAGCGCCGCCATCTCCGCCCGGCCCAGGAAGCGCGCCAGGGCATGCAGTTCCAGCAGCGCCTTGCCGTAGAGATTAGCGTTGAACAGCGACTCGGCGCCCGCGCGAAGGTTCACCGTGTCATTCCAATCCGCGAAACCCAGCAGCGGCAAGCCATGCGCGCCCACGTGCGTGCGGGTGAAGTCCACCGCGCGGAGCAAGTGCTCCCAGACCGTCGCACTTTCGAGCGGCGCGCCGGCTTTATCTTTCTCGTAAAACGGCATCACCTGATCCAGAAAGGCCAGGTCGCCCGTCTCCTTGAGGTACGCCGTCACCGCCAGCACGATCCACAGGTGATCGTCGCCGTAGAACTTGGGACGATCGTCCATCTCTTCGGCGTCGCCGCGGCTGGCAATCATCGTCAGCGGATTGAACTGATGCATCGCTGAGCCGTCCCGCAGTTGCACCTGGAGGAGCTGCTCCAGCAAATTCCGCACGCGCTCTGGCGCGCTGACCACCGCTCCCATCACGTCCTGCGACGTGTCGCGGAAGCCGATGCCCCGCGAGCCAAAGCCCAGCTGGTAGAGCGAGAGGTACCGCGACCAGTTGAGGGTGACGAAGACTTGCCGCGGGTTATGAACGTTGAGCATGGCATTCATCGCCGCGCTGGGGGTCGCCACCTGCACAGGGCTCAAGTAGCCGTCCCAGAAACGCGCCAACGCGGCCAGCGCCGCTTCGGCGGCGGCGGGATCCCGGTAACGGATAATGTCGGGTCGGGCCGCCTCAAAGCTCGCCGCCTGCCCCAGCTGCGTGACAAAGGTGCGCGTTTCCCCCGGCGCCAGCTCGCCCAACGCCAGCAACAGCGCGCCGATATTGTCGCCGCGCCGGGCCTCGTAATTGCTCAACGCAGGCTGCTGCAATGCCTTGGGCGCTGCCCATGTCCCATAGCGCCCCAGGAATCGCGCCCGGTCGGACTCGAAGGACGCGACCGGCAGGCTCGCCGTGAAATAATTCACCCTGAAATCGCGGGTCATGAAGGGGTACTGCAGCAACGTCTTGAAGCCGCCCCCCTCGTCAATCACCCGGCTGACCATCGTCTGCGGCACCCAATCGGCGTTGGTGAGCTGTTTCAGCGCGTCGGGATGGGTGTATTCCACCACGGGAATGGCATCCAGCGCCACAGGAGTAGCGCGCAGGTTGGTCACGCGCACCAGGCGCAGTTCCTGCGTCCCGCCTTCCGGCACAAAAATGGTGGCCTCCGTGCGAATGCCGTACATCTCGGAAATGATGCGATTGTAGCCCAGCCCCACGCGACAGGTAAAAACCGCATAGGGGTCGAGCGTCGGCGTGTAGAAGGGAGAGAAGACCCGATAGCCCGCGCCTTCGGGGAAGCGCAGGTAGAGCGTCGCACCTTTGAAGTCGGCGTCGGGCAGCTGCGCGATGTATTTGGTGATGCGGTTGAGCGCCGGATCGCCCTTGCACAACACCACGCCGCCGGTATGATCCACAAAGCCGCCGAAAGCCAGCGTCCCGATGTAGTTGATCCACTTCACCGGCGTCTGAGGGTCGGTGATCACATACTCGCGCGTCTCATCATCGAAATAGCCGTAACGCATAGGTGGATTCCTCCGAAAATGGCGAATCGGCGAAAAAGCGAATCAGCGAATCAGCGAAAAAGCGAGTCGGCGAGTCACTTACGTGGGCACGTTCACACCTTCACACGTGGACACGTGGCCACGTTCGCACCTTCCCACGTTATTTTCGTTCATGTCAGTTTGCAGGGAGATTCCGCCCCTATCGCAACACCGCCTCCACGACCACGTCGGTCTGACCCGCCGCCGGCAGCGGGATCACCGTCCCCGCCACGGGCTGCCCGTCCACCCGCAGGGAGACGGCGTTGCCGGGGCCCTCGCGCCGCACGGTGATGTGATAGGTCACGCCGCGAAAGCGCCGCGTCGCGGTGAAGCCGTCCCACGCTGCGGGAATGACCGGCGCCAGCTCCAGGCCGGCAAAACCGGGGCGGATTCCCAAAATCCACTGCGTGATGGCGACATAATTCCACGCCGCCGTGCCGGTAAGCCAGGAATTCTTCGCCTCGCCATGCGTCGGCGCGTCCTTCCCGGCGATCATCTGAGCGTAGACGTAAGGCTCGCAGCGATGCACCTCGCTGATGGCCTCGCGCGCCGAAGGATTGATGCGCGTGTAGTAATCGAAGGCCCGATCGCCGTGTCCCAACACCGCCTCCGCGATCATGATCCACGGGTTGGTGTGGCAAAAGACGCCGGCGTTCTCCTTGTAGCCCGGTGGATAGGAAGTGATCTCGCCCAATTCGATGTGATAACGGGTATAAGCGGGCTGATTGAGCATGATGCCGTGCGGCGTCGCCAGATGCTGCGCCACCGCCGTCAGCGCCCGTTCCGCGTGCCCCGAATCCACCCCGATGCCCGCCATCACACACATCCCCTGTGGCTCGATGAAGATACGCCCCTCCTCGCACTCCCGCGAGCCCACCTTGTGCCCAAAATGATCGTAAGCCCGCAGGAACCACTCGCCGTCCCAGCCGTACGCCAGGACCGTCTCCCGCATTTTGCACGCTGCCTCTCGGTAATAGTCCGGAGTGCGGAGTCGGTAGTTCGGCTCTTCGCCTTCTCGCTCACCCGCCTTCTCGCCGATTTGCCGATTGACCGATTGGCTGATTTGTCCCAGCTCCTCCGCCGCCAGCACGAACAGCCCACCGATGAAGACCGATTCCGCCGTTTTGCCGTCCTGGCTCTGAAGGACCTGAAACGATTGCCCCGGCTCGTCCGAGAAAGTGTTGAGATTGAGGCAATCGTTCCAATCCGCGTGCCCGATGAGCGGGAGGCCGTGTGGCCCCAGGCGCTCCAGGGTGTACTGCACAGCGCGCTCCAAATGCTCGTAGAGCGGCGTCTCCGTGCCGGGCGCGTTGTCGTAAGGCACCGGTTCCGCCAGGAGAGACCCATCGCCCGTCTCCCGCAAATACGCGCCGACGCTCAAAATCAGCCACAAAGGATCGTCGTTGAAACCGCTGCCGATAGCGTCATTCCCCCGCTTGGTGAGGGGCTGATACTGGTGATAGGCGCCGCCATCGGGCAGTTGCGTCGCCGCGATGTCGAGAATCCGCTCGCGAGCGCGCTCCGGTGCCATGTGGACAAAACCCAACAAATCCTGATTGGAATCGCGGAAGCCCATCCCCCGCCCCATCCCCGATTCGAAATACGAGGCGGAACGGGACATGTTGAAGGTGATCATACACTGATAGGCGTTCCAGATGTTGACCATGCGGTTCGTGTGCCCGTCGGGCGTCGTCACCGTCAACCGTCCCAGCAGGTCGTCCCAATAGCCGCGCAGCGCCTCGAACGCGGCGTCCGCCTGGGCGGGATCGAAGTAGCGCGCGATGATCGGCTTGACCGTCGTCTTGTTGAGCACCTGCAGGGCCGCGTCGGCGAATTTGGCATTGCGGGGGTTCTCGTGATAGCCGAGGAGGAAGATCACCTGCTGCGACGCGCCGGGCGCGAGCTCCAGCCGCACGTGATGCGAGCCGATGGGCGCCCAGCCGTGCGCCACGGAATTGCGCGCCGCCCCCTCGACGACAGCCTGCGGCGCCGCCCAGCCGCGATACGGCCCCAGAAAGGCGTCGCGCTGGGTGTCGAAGCCGACGACCGGCGCGGAACAGGCGAAATACGCGAAGTGATCGCGGCGCTCCCGGTATTCCGTCTTGTGGTAGATGACGCCCTCCTCCACTTCCACCTCACCGAT
The DNA here is from genome assembly GCA_018055515.1 of Anaerolineae bacterium. Lineage (GTDB taxonomy): Bacteria > Chloroflexota > Anaerolineae > B4-G1 > SLSP01 > JAAZNO01. The sequence goes on along the minus strand of JAGPHL010000031.1, from coordinate 3,266 downwards.
GCTGAAATTGCGCTGGAAGTTGGTGGCGTCATCCTGGGCGTCCCAAAGCGCAAATTCCACCAGCGAGAACAGGGAAAGCGTCGCCGGTTCGGCGCGGTGATTCGTCACCGTGAGCTGCCAGATCTCCAGGGTCTCATTCAAGGGGACGAAGTAGCGGATCTCCGCCGCAATGCCGTCGCGGAGCGAGCTGATGAGCGTGTAGCCCATGCCATGGCGACAGGTGTACTCCTCCAACGGCGTTTGCGTCGGCTGCCAGGTCGGCGACCAGAAAGCGCCGGAAGCGTCATCCCGCAGGTAGAGATAGCGGCCGCCGCTATCTAGCGGCACGTTGTTGTAGCGGTAACGGGTGAGCCGTCGCAGCCGCGCATCGCGGTAGAAGGAATAGCCGCCCGCCGTGTTGGAAATGAGGCCGAAATAATCCTGGCTGCCCAAATAATTGATCCATGGCAACGGCGTATCCGGACGGGTGATCACATACTCACGGCGTTGATCGTCAAAAAAGCCATAGCGCATTCCATACCTCCATCCCCTACCTGGCATGAGCAAATCTAACCGCAGAAAATGCTGAGCGGAATGATACGTCAGTTCTGTCAAAGCTATGCACTCGAGGCGCCTTCTTCCCTACAGGCGTTGACTGGCACCGCACGATTCCCGGACGATCAACCGCGTCGGCAGGATCACCCGTCGCGGCCCGGCGTCGGGATGCTCCAGCAGATGCAGCAAGGTGTTGACCGCCGTCTCCCCCAGCGCCTCGATGGGTTGCCGGACGGTCGTGAGCGGCGGCTCGGTGTGACTGGCGATAGGCGTGTCGTCGAAGCTCACCACGGCCATGTCCTGCGGCACGCGCAGGCCCGCCTCGCGCAACACGCGCAGCGCGCCCGCGGCCATCGCGTCACTGGCGATGAAAATCGCGTCGGGGCGCAGCGGCAAGAGACGCCGCATCGCTGCTTCGCCCCCCACCTCGCTGAAGCCGCCCTCCACAATCAAGGCCGGATCAACGGGGATGGCGTGGATGCGGAGCGCATTCTCATAGCCCTGCCGGCGATCCACGCCAGAAATGGTGTCCAGCATCCCCGTAATGGTAGCGATCCGCCGATACCCCAGCCGGTAAAGGTGCTCGACGGCCATCTGGGCGCTGGAAATATTATCTACGTCCACGTAACTCACCTCCGGCGCGTTGGGATGCCGTCCCACAAGCACAAAGGGCAGCTTTGAGGCGTTCAGCGCGGTGACCAGGGGATCGTCCAGCACCATCGAGGAGATGATGACGCCATCGAGCAAGCCGTTGTTCAGCACCTTGGTGATGAAGCGTATTTCATCCGCCGGATCTGCCATCCACAACGTCATGGCATAATCGCGGGCATTACAGGCGGCGAAGGCCCCTTGCAGGAGGATGGGGAAATAGGGATCGGAGAAGACCTCGACCACCCGCTTGGGGATGATCAGGCCCAGGACGTGCGTCTTGCCGGCGGCCAGACTGCGAGCGATGGCGTTGGGCTGATAATTGAGCCGCACCACCACTTCCAGGACGCGCGCGCGGGTCTCCTCGCTCACATGCGGATCGTTGTTGATGACCCGGGACACCGTCGAACGCGAAACGCCGCTCAGACGGGCAATCTCTTCCAATGTTGCCATATCCCAGCCTCCTGGAGCACGGGTCTTTTTGAGCAAGAAACGTCTGCGGCGCCTTCTACGCTGGCTCTGACATCGCCGCCCTATCGCGGGAGCGCTCCCACGTCTCATTATAAGCGCATTTTGAGCACTGTCAATGGGAAAACGTGGGAAGCGGTCAAACTCGAACAAAAAACCGTCCGGCGTGGGAGCGCCAGACGGTTGAGCGGGTAAAGGGATTCGAACCCTTGACATCTTGCTTGGGAAGCAAGCGTTCTACCACTGAACTATACCCGCGTCCTGCTTCAACGAGGAAAATTATACCACAGACCCATGATTTGACAAGACCCCCGGCTCACAACCTGCGCTTTTGTGGTATCATACCGGGCATGGATGACAGCTTACAGCGCAAACTACGCCGCCTCGGCGTCGTCAAGGGAGTGCAAAACCTCAAGCCGGCGGCGCCGGTATCCCCGCGCCCTCCTGCGCCGCCGCCCGCCTCGCCCCTCGAGCCGTTGCCGGGAGCCACGGTGATGACGCCGCAAGGCGCTGCCTGGGTCTGGCAGCGGCAGTATCCCGCCGACCACTCTCACGGCGCGTACCGGCTGGGCGAGCTGAGCCGCCTCGAGCCTCGAGCGCTCAGCCTGCTCGGCGGGGATGATCTCGGCGCGCGCCCCGCCTTCCTCGACACCGAGACCACGGGATTGGCGGGCGGCACGGGCACGCTGATCTTCCTCACCGGCATCGGGGTCTGGGAGGGCGACGGCGTCACATTGCACCTGGTCTTCCTGCGCGATCCCGCTGAGGAGCCCGCCGCGCTGCACTACATCGCCGAATTGCTGCGCGGCGTGACGGGCCTGGTCACCTTCAACGGCGCCGGCTTCGATCTGCCGCTGCTGGAGAGTCGCTTCATCTTGCAGCGGATGCCGTCGCACTGGCGCGCGCTGCCCCATCTGGACCTGCTCCCCATCGCGCGGCTACTGTGGCGCGACCATCTCCCCTCGCGCCGGCTGGGGGTTTTGGAGGCGGAGCTGCTCGGCATCCACCGCGCCGAAACAGACCTTCCTTCCTGGCTGATCCCCGCCGCCTACCGCGATTATCTCCTCACGGGACGCACGGACGAGATTCACCGCATCTTCTATCACAACGAGATAGACGTCCTGAGCATGGTGACGCTGCTCATCCATTGCGCGCGGCGGCTACAGTCGCCCGACACCCTGCAGCTGGAGGCCGCCGAATGGGTCGGGCTTGGCCGGCTCTACGAGCGCGCCGGCTGCACCGCCGAAGCCGAGGCCGCCTGGAATCGCGCGCTCGAGGCGGACACCCTCCCGCCGGAAGTAGCCGCGCGCCTGTGGGAACTGTTGGCGCTGCGCCGCAAGCAGGCCGGCGAGTGGGACGCGGCGCTTGACCTGTGGGAGGCCTGGGCTGAGCGCCTCCCCCGCGCCATTGAGCCGCTGATCGAACGCGCGAAGGCCTTCGAATGGGTCCGGCGCGACATCGTCGCCGCCCTCCAGGAGACCGGGCGCGCGCTCGACCGCGCCGCCGCCCTGCCGCGCGGTTTCGTCCGCGAGCAAACCCTCGCCGAATTGCGACATCGCGAAGCGCGCCTGCGCCGCAAACTCGAAGCCACGCCGTGATCGCCTCCGCGCCATTTC
>JAGPHL010000228.1 GCA_018055515.1 Anaerolineae bacterium | reverse complement strand
TGTGGGGCAGACCTGGCTGCAGACCGTGCAACCGGTGCAGAGCAGCGGATCAATCAGCGTCTTGGGACGCTGGTTCTTCTCGTAGAGCTCCTCGCTCTTGAGGATAGCCGGGCAGCCGACCCGCAGGCAGGCGTGACACGCCACGCACTTGTCGGCAGCCACGCGCATGCGCGGTTGGAGGTGGAAATGCGGCGTGAAGACGCACGCGCCCCGCACGATGATCACGGCCGGCCCGTCCTCGTGCGCCAGCGCTGCCTTGAGCGCCGCCTCCACGGCTTTGACGTCCCACGCGTCCACTTCTTCCACGAAAGTGACCCCCAGCGCCTTGACCACCGGGGCGATGTCAATCGCGTGACCTTCTTCGCCCTGCAAGGTGATGCCGGTGCCGGGATGCTGTTGTTGTCCCGTCATCGCGGTGATGCGGTTGTCGAGGATCGCCACGGTGATCTTCGCTCTGTTGTAGACGGCGGCCGCGAGCGGCGAGAGGCCGGAATGGAAGAAAGTGCTGTCCCCGATGGTGGCGACGGCGCCTTCCTGTCCGCCCGCCTGCTTGAAACCGTGCGCCATGCCGATGCTCGCCCCCATCGAAATGAGCATGTCCATCGCCTTGAACGGCTCCTGGACACCCAGGGAGTAGCAGCCGATGTCGCCGGCGATGATGGTTTTGCGCTTCTGCCGCGCCAGGTCGTAGAAGAAGGCGCGATGCGGACAGCCGGGACACAGCGCCGGCGGGCGCGGCGGCACATGGACCTGGGCGGCGGCTTCTGCCGGCGCTTCCGCCGGGGCTTCCTCGTGGAGCAGCCCCGCCTTCAGCGCGCCCCGACGCACCTTTTCCAGTGTCAGCTCGCCGCAGAGGGGGAAACAATCCTTGCCGTGTGCGACGGCGATGCCTGCCGCCCGGAGCTGCTCCTCGATGAAGGGGTCGAGCTCCTCCAAGACGATGAGTGTCTCCACCTGCGCGGCGAAATCGCGGAGCGCCTGCAGCGGCAGGGGATAGCTCATGCCCAATTTGAGGATAGAAGCGCCGGGGAAGATTTCCCGTGCGTACTGATAGGCGATCCCCGTGGTGACGATGCCCAGCGCGCGGTCGCCCCAGAGGATCTGGTTGAGTCCGACCTCGAACGCCGTGGTTTCGGCCCAGGCAGCGACCTCGCGCAGCCGCTGTTCGATTTCCGGGTGGCGCCGGCGCGCCACAGCAGGGACGATGACCCGGTCGGCACCGCCCTCGCGGCTGAACGGCGGCAGGGGACGGAATTCACGCGGCTTCGGCACGTGTGCCTCGACGGCCGACTTCGAGTGGGAAAGGCGGGTGGTGCTCCGCAGGACGACCGGCGTCCCGAAGCGCTCACTCACCTCCAGAGCGAGGCCCACAAAGCGCCGGGCCTCCGCGCTATCCGCCGGTTCGATGCAGGGGAACTTGCCGAAACGCGCGTATTGACGGTTGTCCTGCTCATTCTGCGAGGAGAACGTGCCCGGGTCGTCAGCGCTTACCAGCACCAGCCCGCCCCGCACGCCAGTGTACGAGAGCGACATCAGACTGTCGGCGGCGACATTGACCCCCACATGCTTCATCGCCGCCAGCACGCGCGTTCCGCCGAAGGAGGCGCCGATGATGTTATCCAGCGCCACTTTCTCATTGCTGGCCCACTCGGCGCGGACGCCGGGATAACGGGCGAGATTCTCCAGAATCTCGGTCGAAGGGGTGCCGGGGTAGGCCGAGGCGTATTGCACTCCCGCCTCCCAGGCTCCCAGGGCGATGGCCTCGTTGCCTGAAAGCAAAATCTTCGTCATGCGAACCTCCTGAAATGTTTGATCCTGTGTTTCTGTGTTATGGGGAAATGGCCTGTGGCGGATCCGTGAGCAGTAGCATGGTTCCCTCCGCTCCATCTGGCAAATGTGTGGGTAACAGGGTCAATTGGGGCCACAGATACCAGCCGACCCTGAGAACAGGCTCTGTATGAGCATCCGATAGGGAGAAGGCTACGCGCTCGGTGATGGGGCGCCCCAGCGGCCAGCTGTCTGTGGGACGGTAACCACCCAGCGGAAGATGATCATTTTGGGCTATCAGGGCGCCTGTATGCAGATCCAGCAGGTGCAGCGAGAGGGTATAGCTCTGGGTAATAGGGCGAATTGCTTCCCAGGTGAATTCAGAGTAGATCATGTTGTTTTGACGTTGTTGATTGAAATTCACCAATCTCATTGGGCCAAAGGTCGCTTCGATGGAATTTTGTTGCTCAAAGCGTGGTGGATTGGCGAAAAGGAGCAGCCTCAGTTCGTTTGGCGGCCATTGTTCATTCATAATGGCCCAATGCTCGCGTAAGTACTGTTCGTACCAATTCGACTCATCGGCGGGGCCGTACCAGGTTATCAACCACACCCGTTGCGCTGACTCTATGTTGTGAAGGAATATGCTCTGTGCAAGTGGTTCTTGAGCAAGGTCTTCATACGGCGCCCCGAGTGTGGGGGGAAGGTCCCACTTGCTCAGGAGGACGTCTTGCAGCTCTGGCACCATATAGACCAACAGATCGCCTGGCAGTTGCTCTGTCTGTATGGTTGCAAGGATTGTGTCGAACTGGAACCCTGATGTCAGGATCACTTCCTGGCGGGCGGTGGGGGAGGAGATTTGTTGAAGATGCTTCAGGATCGGAGAGTGGGCAACATCGTAAACCAGGAATGGCGCATGATGGTAAAGTAAAGGTTTTGCGGGGGGCGCCGGATATTTTTCCTCGAGCTCCATTTCCAGATGCAGGTAATTTACGCCGGTCGCTGCGATTTGTACCAGCGCTCCCAGCGCGGTAAACAGGATGACGCTGGCGCGCACCCAGGCAGTTGATGTCGTGCGTTTTAGCGCTCGATCAATGATGGGTAAGCTGAGGAGGGTGATGCAGGGGGTCAATGGCAACAGAAAACGCGGTCCCCATCCCCACCCGCCCCACCATTGCCACCAGGAACCAAACACACCAAGGTGGAAGACGATCAGACCGGCGATGGTCCAGGCAAGCGAGGGGTAGGCGCGATGGAAATCTCGCCATCCCATCATCGCCAGGCCTGTCGTAGGATTGTACCAGATGAATCCCCGCGCTGGACTGACGGTGAGGCCTAGCACTCCCCACCACATTAAGGCGGGGACGAAAGTTTCATCTCCGCTGGCAAAATGGTAGCCGGTGGCGAACGGCGATCCAAACCGCCCCGTGTTGTAACAGGCAAGACCAACCCCTAACGTGAGGACAGGAAAGGCGGTCCCCAAAAGGACGTGGATCTTTTTTTGCCGGGGTAGGGCAGCTTGGGCGTTCCACCAATAGGCCAGCAGTATCCCTGCCAGCGGTAGCAAGAGCAGATAGACGAGGTTGACGCCGATGGCCAACCCCAGGCCGCCTCCCAATTCAAGCCCTGTTTTGAAGCAGGCTTTGATTTCAAGGTCAGGATTCAATGCAAACAGCCGCCATATGCCCCGCAAAAGAAGGACGATTCCCAACGTGCCGACGACTTCACCAAAGATGGTTTGCATGTAAGGCAGGGCCATGGTGCAAAAGGCAAACAATGCCATGGAAAGGGCAGCTGTTTTCCCCGAATAGCCAAGATCATGAATAAGGCCGTATAAAAGCCAGGCGGTAAGAGCAGTCATGAGGGGCCCCAACGTAAGGGCTAGCGCAATTGGATTGAGCTGCGGAAATACCTTGAGCCAGGATAACAGCGGCAAAAGCATGAGAATGACGAGGGGGCTTTTTTTGGTGTAAACATTGTGGTCATAGCCCAGCGCGGCGACTGATTCGCCGCGACGAGGCGTCCACATCTGAAAAGCCATGTCGTTGATGTGGGGGATTCCCCATTGGAGGGTATTGGAGGCGGCCACAAACATGGCGGTTTCGTCAATGGACCGAAAAGCCCGAGGTCGTAACCATAGTCCAACAATCAAGACGAGGACTGCCAGACCGCAGCCCGTTAATCTCAGGAGACGCTTGTGCGGTTTCATGGGTTCTTGTCCGTCATGGCCATCTCACGGGGAGGGCGAGATGACCTCAATCGCCCACGTCATGCCATCCCCCATCGCCTGCCCTGTCCCATC
>JAGPHL010000227.1 GCA_018055515.1 Anaerolineae bacterium | reverse complement strand
CGAGGAGTTGCCATGTTCCTGCGGCACACCACCGAGGAGGAAAATGACGTGGGCACGGATTCTATTTTCCGAGAAGGAGGCTGCGTGAGCCGGGCGCCCGGCTCACGCAGCCCTGTGCCGAGGGGTCAGAATTCGGTCTTGCCGGTGAACCGGAACTGCGTGAGCTGCAGCGCTGGGTTGCGGGTGAAGCCTCCGTAAGCCGGTTCGCGGTGCAGTGTGTCGCCGACAGCGGCGACGTTTTGCAGCGCCTCAACGTAGCTCTGCGTGAAACGCAGGTTCTTCACCGGATAGGCGATCTCGCCGCCCTCGATCCAGAACGTCCCATCGCGGGTGAGTCCTGTGACGACGACCTCGCGCGGATGGACGGTGCGGGTGTAGTTGAAGCGCGTCACGTAAAGCCCCCGCTCGACGGTAGCGATCAGCTGCTCGATGGGCGTGTCCCCTGCCTGCAGGGTCAGGTGCAGCGGGAACATTGCCCGGCCCATCGCCGAACCGGGCGCGAAGGGATTGATGGGAGGTGTTCCGTGCCCCGTGGCAGGATGCCCGGTCCGCGCTGCCCATTGGCGGTTGTAGTACGCATCGCCCACCACCCCCTGGCGGATGAGAGTGAGCGGCTGACGCGGCGTGCCCTCAAAGTCGAAGGCCATGGGCCAGTGTTCCGGCGCAGCGGGGTCATCCACGAGGGTGATGGCCGGGGAGAACAGCGCCTGTCCCTGTCGTCCACTCATCCACGAGGACCCCTCGGTCACGCTCATCCCGTTCGCGCCGCCGCCGATGAAAGCAACGAGGTCCTGAACGGCGGAGGCTTCCAGCACCACGGGGTACTCGCCGGGCGGAATGTCGCGCGGATTTTGAGACGCGAGCGCCTTATCCACGGCGATTTTCCCCCACTGCGCGACGGGGATCTGCTCCACCTGCCAGGCAGCGTCCGCGGCGTAGCCGGAGCCGGTCTCGGTCATGGCGACGATAGTCAATTCGGCCAGCGTGAGCGGTTGCCAGGCAAAAAGCCCGTGGCTCGTGGCGATGGCCCATTGATAGCGGCTGGTGCTGAAAGCGCCCGAAGCCACGGCGCCCCGGTCCACTGCATAGCGGAGCACCTCGCCGACGGCGCGGGCGCGGAACTCTGGTGTGGCGGCTGCCGTGGCTTCGTCGAAGGCATGACGCCCTGCCGGGAACTCTGCCGGCGGCGCGAAGCCGGGGAAGTCGGGATTTTCCGGCTGCAGGCGCGCCAGCATGGCGGCCTGTTCGAGCAGCCGGTCGAGGGCGGCGTCGCTCAGGTCGCTGGTCGCCGCCATCCCCACCCGTTTGCCGAAGGCCACGGACACCGCGAGGCTGAAATTTGTCTCCGCCACGTTCTGGTGGATTTCATTGTTCGCAAAGCGCGTCAGAGCTTCGTCCAATCCCAGGAAGAGCACTTCGGTCTCGTCGCCGGGCGAGCGGCTGATCACGCGCTGGAGCAAAGTCTGGATGTCGTGTTCGTTGAGCATGTCGTTGTTCCTCCTCGCCTTATTTCATTACGCCCACGCGAATGTTGCGGAAGCGGGCCGGCGCCGCGCCGTGACCGGTGTGGGCCGTTTGTGCCGGCTGACCCTTGCCGCAGTTGGGAACGCCCCACACGCCCCAGTAGGTAGCGTTGCAGATGGCGTCGCACGAGCCCCAGAATTCCGGCGTCATCCCGGTGTAGGTGGCGTTCTTGTAGAGCTTGCCGCGTTTGCCGTTCTTGATCTCGTAAGCCAGCTCGGTTCCAAAGAGGAAGTTGAGCCGCAGATTGTCAATGGACCACGACTTATTGGTCTCCATGTAGATGCCTTCATCGGTGTCGGCGATGAGATCTTCTAACTCCCAGGTCCCCGGCTCCAGGTTGATGTTGGTCATGCGGATGATGGGGAGGCGATTCCAGCCCGAAGCGCGCATCGCTCCGCCGGAGCGCGCCAGGGAGGGGTCCTCGCCGCGCAATTGGGCCAGCTGGGTCGCCGTCTCCCGCGAGGTGAGGTAGCCCACGAAACGCCCCTCACGGACGAGCGGCACGCGCTGCGCTGGGACGCCCTCATCGTCGTAGCCGAAAGTGCCCAGGCCGCGCGGGGTCGTCGCGTCGGCGGTGAGGTTGACCAGCTCGGAGCCGTAGCGGAAGACCCCCAGTTTTTCCGGCGTGAGGAAACTGGTGCCGGCGTAAGCGGCCTCGGTGCCGAAGACGCGATCCAGCTCCGTGGGGTGTCCGCACGACTCGTGAACCTGCAATCCCAGCTGCGTTCGGTCGAGGATCAGCGTGGTCACCTTGCTGGGGCATTGTTCCGCGCTGAGCAGGGCCACGGCCTCGGCGCCAACCCGCGGCGCGTGTCCCGGAAAATCCAGCCGCTGGATGAATTCCCAGCCCTCGGCGTGTTGATCGCGGAAGACGTTGGGATAGCTGCGGCGTTGCACCTCGCCGTTAGCGATGGCGAGCGCCATGATCGCGCCGCCCGTTTCGACGAGCTCCTGTTCGATGGCCGCTCCCTCGGTGCTGGCGAAGTATTGCTGCTTGCGCAGACAGACCAGGTGTCCATTCGTCACTTTGACGCCAGCCTCGGCGCGCATCAGCTGATCGGCTTCCAGCAGCAGCGCGATTTTGTCCTCGATGGGTACACTGAAGGGGTCAATCTCAAAGGGTGTGCGGTAGACCGCCTGATGGACTTCCGCCGGGCCGAGGAACACCCGGTGTTGTTGGAAGAGCGCGCTGGCGCGGGCGATGGCGATCGCTTCCGCCGTGACGCGCTCCACTTCTTCGCGGGTCAGCAGGGCGCTTGAGGCAAATCCCCAGGCGCCATCCACGAGCACCCGCACGCCAAAGCCGGCGTTTTCCAATTCGCTGACTTCTTCGACGACGCCGTTGCGCACGCCCACACTTTGCTCACGTGTGGTGAGGATGCGGACATCGGCGTAAGCTGCTCCCAGCAGCTGGGCCCGGTTAAGGGCTAAAGCAAGCAGATCTTTCAAGGTGCACCTCCGTTGATGAACATGGTAGGGTCAAGATAGTTGCCTGGGCTAATCAATTTCTATCATAGCACGGATTTTCAGAAAGAAAATACGTCATGCGTAATACGTGATGCGTAATGCGTACATGAGGATGCAAAATATCGTTGGTTTCAACACATGACTTTCAAAATCTGCAGAATCTGGGTTCATCGGCGTCCAATATCTCTTCACTCACGGCTCACGACGCACACTTTCGCCATCGGTGGCGTGCCGCAGGGCCATGTCACCTCTTGCTAAATCGGGGATTTGTCGTTGCGTGGCTGTTTTGTCGGCGCCGGGGAACGCCGCGCCAAGGGGGGCTTTCAGCTCTCGAGGTTCAACCAATACCCGCGGCCCCGTTTGCAGCGGACGAAACGCCAGTCGCCGCCGCGCGCCGGTTCGAGGCGGCGCCGCAGGCGGGAGACCAGCTTGCGGAGGCTTTGCTCATCGCCTACCACCGCGCGATCGTCGGGCCAGAGGCTGCGGATGAGCGTCTCACAGCTGACGATCTCCGGCGCGCTGACATAGAGGAGGCGTAACAGCGCGAACTCCTGCCCTGTGAGCGGGGGGAGCACGAGCTGCCGATCAATCCACACGTGTCCGCTGGCGAGGTCCACGTAGAGGCCGTCGCGCGGTGGGACGGGGGTGACGTCCGACAGCGTTGCGGCCACCTCTGCCGCGGTGACGCCGCTCTTATCTTGGGCAGCGATGCGCCGCAGGAGATCATCACACAGTCGGAGCAGTCTGTGGGGGGAACCCTGAGCGGCGGCGAGCAGGGGCGCGAGGAGGTCTTCTTCGGGCGCAGCCTGGCACAGCTCTTCCCAGCAGGTGATGTGTCCCCCGCTGCAGGTCGCGAGGCGCTGGTTTACCAACGCGCGCAGGGTAGCATCGTCCCATCCTTCCGGCTCGAAGGGATTCTCGCTGAAGCCCCGTTCGCTGAGCCAGTCCCGAAAGCGCTGCTCATTGCCCGACGCCGAGAACGCTGTCATCTGCGCCCTTTCTGCGTTGAACCGACGGCTCGATGCTGGTCACTCTCAGCATACCATAAACTCGAAGCGGATGCAAGCGCGGGCGCG
>JAGPHL010000226.1 GCA_018055515.1 Anaerolineae bacterium | reverse complement strand
ATTTTCCGAGGAGACTTCCATGGAAACCACTGAGGAAACTACCGAACCATCCCTGCAAGCCGAGGTCCATCTGGCCCAGGCGGCCACGCTCGAAGCCGAAGGCGCTCCCGAAGCCGCCCTGCGCGAGTGCGACGCCGCGCTGGAATTGCTGCCCGAGTGGGCGGACGCCCACTATCTGCGAGGGACGCTGCTCGCGGCGCTAGAGCGGCTCCCCGAAGCCATAGCCGCTTTCGAGCGCGCCCTGGAGCTGGACGCCAGCCTCCACAACGCGCGCGAGGAATGGGCCGCCGCGCAGCTGCGCCAGGCCGCCGGCGCCTATTTCGAACGCGCCCAACAATTGCGTGAGGCGGGCGACCTCAATCCAGCGTATCTCGCATGTCGCTTCGCGCTCGCACTGCAACCGGAATGGGCCGCCGCGCACAACCTTCACGGCCTGCTGCTGGAAAACTTCGGCGAATACGCGCGCGCCCTCGAGGCCTTCCACCGCGCCCTCGACCTCGAACCGGCCCTCGAGGAGGCTCGCCAAAACGAGCGGCGCGTCACGCAGCTCCTCCAACACGAGGAATTGGTCGTCGTCGCGCGCTACCTCAACGTGGCGCAGGCGCATCTCGCCCACAATCTGCTCGCCGTGGAAGGCATTGAAAGCTTCGTCACCGACGAAAGCATGGGCGGGATGTACGGCTACCTGAGTGTGATCGGCGCGCGGGTGATGGTGCGCGCCGGCGACGCCGAACGCGCCGAGGCGCTGCTGAAAGAAGCCTTCGCACCCCTTGATGAGGAAACCGACGAGGAAGAAGCCTTCGAGGACAAGGAAGGCGAAGAAGACGAGACGCCTTAGATAGCGGGCGCCTCTACGTTCGCACGTGGGCGCGTTCGCACGTTCACCCGTGCTCACGCGCCGCGATTTCATCCCTCTCGCGGAGGCGGCGAGGAGCGCTGCAGCACGTCCCCCACGGTGAGCCAGGCCTGCTCCGGGAAGAGCTGCGCGATCTGCGGCGTGAAGGCCGCACGCGCGCGTAACACTGCCGACGGGGCGCCCGCCAGCGTCACCGCACCGTCTTCCAGCAGCGCCACCCGGTCGGCAAATTGCGCCGCCCATTCCACATCGTGCGTCACCAGCAGCACCGCGCGCCCGCGCGCGCACCAGCCGCGCAACAGCTCGCCCAATGCCACCTTGAGCGCCATGTCCAGCCCGCGCGTCGGCTCGTCGAGCAGCAACACCTCCGGCTCGACAACCGCGATCGCCCCTAACGCCACCCGCTGACGCTCGCCCACCGAAAGGTCGCGCGGATAGGTCTCCGCATGAGCGGTCAGCCCCAGCTGCGCCAGCAACGACGCCACGCGCCCATCCTCCAGGCCGTGATTGCGCAACGTCACCTCAAGTTCCTCCCGCACCGTCTCGGCGAAGAGCAGCAGATCCGGCTCCTGCGGCAGATAGCCGATGCGACGGCAGCGCGTGGGCAGATCCCAATCGGTGATCTCCTCCTCCCGCAGCCACAGGCGCCCCTCCTGCAAGGGCAGCGCGCCGACAACCGCCTTGAGCAGCGTCGTCTTCCCCGCCCCGTTGGGACCGATCAGCGTGAGGAGCTCCCCTTCCCCCAAAGTGAGCGTCACCCCCTGCAAAACCGTCCGTCCGTTATAGGCCGCCCGCAGCGCCTCCAGACGCAACAGCGGCGCCGCCTCAGGGGAATGGGGCTCTGCCGACGCTGCCGGCGCGAGGGAGGACGCAGCGTCCCCTTCAGCGAGCCGCAACCGCGCCTCCGCCACGCTCAGCGCCGGAGGCGACCATCCCAGCGCCGCGCTCAACGCCACGACCGGTGGCGGCGAGGGCAGCCTTGTCGCCGCGGCGTGAGGTTCCGCCCGCCAGAGCGTCCCATCCCCCGGCAAAAAGAACACTTCCGTCGCCAGCGGCAACACTCGCTCCAGGCGATGCTCGGTCAGCACAATCGTCATCCCCTGCGCGTGCAGCTGTTGCAAAAACGCGAGCAGTTCCCCGGCCCCCTGCGGATCGAGCTGGCTCAGCGGCTCATCCAGCAGCAGGATGGGCGGCTGCAGCGCGAGCGCCGCCGCCAGCGCCACCCGTTGCCGTTCGCCGCCGGAGAGCTGCGCCAGGGGGCGCTCTCGCAGGTGCGCCGCGCCCACACGGGCCAATGCCGCGTCCACCCGCGCCGCGAGCGCCTCAGGCTCGCCACTGTGTTCCAGGGAGAACGCCACCTCATCTTCCACCCGATCCGCCACAAAACCCGCCTCCGGATTTTGGACGACGAAACCGACCTGTCGCGCCATCACACGCGGGCCGGCGCGCAGCGCGTCCACCTCGCCGACGAGCACCCGTCCGCCGATGCGTCCGCCGGTCGCCTGCGGCACCAGGCCGTTGATGCAGCGCAGCAGCGTGCTCTTCCCCACCCCGGAAGGGCCGGTCACCAGCACAAACGCGCCCGGCTCGATGGCGCAGTGGATCTCGCGCAGCAGCGGGGCAGGCATCTCAGGATAGGCGAAGGTGACGCCCTCGAAGAGGATCCGCGGGGGAAGCCCCACCCGGGGCGGGAGGATTTCCGGGGGCGCGCCTGAAGGTTGAGGGCGCCTCACGCCATCGGGCCGCGTAAAGGCCGGCAGAGCCAGCAGCAGCAACGCCAGCCCGGCCCAGGGGGAAAACGGCGGCGCGGTCGGACGCGGGTACACTTCATAGGCGAGCGTCTGCGGCGCGAGGAGCAACAGTCCGCCCCACAGCGCCAGCGCCGCCAGCGCCCCGCCCAGCATCAGCCACGCAGCGCGGGTGAGCCGGGGCCCCGCAAGCGACGCGGTCCTGTTCCTGCCGCGACCGACGCCCCACACCCCCCACGCGATCGCCGCGGCGCCCGCCGCCATCAACGCACCGCTGACCCAGGCGGGCCATTGCAGCAGGGCGCCGCCGCTTCCCGTCAGCAGCAGGAGCAGCGCCACGACAAACGCCGCCGCCGCGCGCCGGGAGCCCCCTCCCCGCCAGGAGGTGAAACCGCGCGCCTCCATCGTCTCCGCCAGCTGCAGGGCGCGTTCCAGCGCGGTGATCAACAACGGCAACAGCAGGGGCAGCAGATCGCGCAGGCCCTTCACGCGATGGCCGCGCACCGCCTGCGCCTGCCGGATCTCCTCCAACGTCTCCCGACCCTGCGGCAGAAATGCCAGCGCCACCGAAAGCACCAATCCCGCCTCGTAGAGCGCGGGTGGGGTCAGGCGCACGAGATCGCGCGGCGAGAGGCGCGACATGAGCAGCCCAAACGCGCTGAGGATGAGCGCCAGCGCCAGGCCGTTGAGCGCGCCGTAGAGCGCCGACTCCAGCGTGTACGGTCCGCCGATAAGGAACCACGTCCCCGGCAGGGCGAACAAGACGGTACTGCCCACATGCACGGTGAGGAAATTCCAGAGGAGCCCCAGGCCTGTCATGGTGAAGAAAAGACGTCGCGAGAGCCGCTGCGCGTGCGCTTCGGCAGTGGCCCACAGCACGGCTCCCAGCAACACCAGATACAGGGGGTTGCGAGTGGTGTAGCTCACCACGAGGAACGCCAACGCCCAGAGCAGCCAGGGAACCGGTGCACTCCGGCTTGATCCTGGCGAGGACGGCGATTCACTCATGGGTTCAACGGACCTCGAATTCATGGCCAATCAAAGATGGCTTTGCTCCCCTGCATTTTGAAAATAGGACCCGCTTCACGCCTGAAGAACGCAGCTGAACGGTAGAGAAAAGACGGTACAGGTCAAAGTTTCCGTCCCCATGACAGCCCAGTCCTCTCATCGGCGGCGGGCGCGGCGGACGAGGATGGTCCCCAACAGGATAAGGAGGAGCGCCGCGAACAGACCGTAGCCGGTGAACGCCTCAGCCCCGGCCGGGGCGGGCGTTGCCGTCGGCTGAGGCGAGGCTGCCGGCGTC
Organism: Anaerolineae bacterium; assembly: GCA_018055515.1. Classification (GTDB taxonomy): domain Bacteria; phylum Chloroflexota; class Anaerolineae; order B4-G1; family SLSP01; genus JAAZNO01. Next base: position 179 of record JAGPHL010000226.1, on the reverse strand, counting down.
TCCGGCGGGAGCGGCGTCTCCACAAGCGGAGGTGTGGCGGTTGGAGCGGGAGCGCAGATCTCCGCCAGGCTGAGGGCCGGGGGGGCCGTCGCGCCATCGCCCCAGACCCAGGCATCCACATCCCCGTTGGCGATGGGCCAGCTGTCGGCGCCGCGGGCGGAATAGCGCCACGTCCCGTC
>JAGPHL010000030.1:16631-18283 GCA_018055515.1 Anaerolineae bacterium | reverse complement strand
GGCACGTTCAAATTGAGCTGGACAAACTGCGCTCCTGCCAACAACGTCGCGGCAGGGGGGATGGTCTCGAAGAAAATCAGATGGGTAGGACAACGACAGTCCGAAGCGCCAAAACGCGGGGCCGGGATGCGCGCGCCGGGCAGCGCGAGGAGCTGCTGCGCCCAGGCGCACTCCTCCCGGGATTCCGGGACCAGCCACAGGGCCACTGGCGTGGCCACCGCGCGCAAAGCGTCAATGTGCCAGTGTCGCACCGTTCCCCCGCGCAGATGCCTCTGCACCCGTGCCGCCAGCCCGCCCGGACCCCAGGCGCTCCCGACGTAGAGATAATCGCCGGCAGGGAAAGCGATTTTCCCCAGGGCGCCGACGTCCAATTGCAGCGAGCGGTCGAGATGTAATCCCAGCGCGTAGACGCCGGGTCGAGCGCTCAGCTGCGCATCTGTCGCTGCCACAACCGTCCCGCCAGCCACGCCAGCACCACTCCCAGTCCAACGGCGAAACCGCCAGCCACATCCATCACGTGGAGGGCGTGATTGGGGGTGAGCAACAACAGCAATTCCCCCTCGTAGGCGGCGGGAAGCGCGAACGCGATCAGCCCCAAAATGATGAAACACACGCCGGCGGCGCTGAGACCCACGATGGTCCAATCGCCCTGGAGCCGCGCCCTCACTCCTCCACGGGGGGCGGAACCGGCAGCGCTTCGACCGCCGTGGTCTGCCATTTGGTCCCTACCTCGATGAGCATGACGGGGATGTCCTCGCGGATTGGGTATTTGCGTCCGCAATCGCTGCACACCAGCCAGACGCCGTCGCGCACCAACGTCAACTGACCGGGATCTTCCTTGTCCTTGCGGCGCGTTTCGCCGCTCACGCAGTGCGGACAGCGTAGAATGTCCAGCAGTCCTTGATCTACCATGCTTGCCTCCTCACGGTCCGGTGATGGGGAAAGTATACCACGCTGCCCAGCTCCCGCAACCGCCCGCGCGGTCAGTTCGCCGGCGCGACTTGTGAGGATTTTGAATCTGCACTACAATAACGTTGTGAGACGCCAGGCGCTGGCGCACGTCACCTGTGAGCAGAGGCTGCAACGGATCGCCGGTTTAGCTGGGGATGGAATCCCCAGCCTGACGCGAGCCAACCGCGCTGAAGCGCGTTGTTGGGGGACGTAGCAGACCCGGAATTCATTCCGGGGCGGCCTGAGCGCAAACTGAAGTTTGCGTTACATTTGCCACGCAAGTGATTTTTTTTCGCTGATTCGCCTTTTCGCCTTTTCGCCGATTCGCTGACTGCTGACCCGCTGATCTCTATTTTCGAAGAAGGAGGGCCTATGGAAATTCCCGCTATTGTCACCGAAACGCCGGAGGTAGCCCCCGCTGCGGCGCCTCCCAAGGTTGATCTCAACACAGCGGATGCGACGACGCTTATCACACTTCCCGGCATCGGTCCCGTCCTTGCGGAACGGATTCTGGCGTACCGTGAAACGCGCGGGCCGTTCCTCGCGCCTGAGGAGCTCCTGGCCGTGCCGGGCATCGGCGCGAAGGTGTACGCGGGCCTCGCCGAGCGCCTCACCCTCTCGTTGCCCGCGCCGGAGGCCGCGACAGACGCCGACAGCGCCGCCGTAGCCCCGCCCTTTGTGGAGGAGGCGCCTCCGCCCGC
>JAGPHL010000030.1:12977-16531 GCA_018055515.1 Anaerolineae bacterium | reverse complement strand
TGGTGCTCACCGGCATCAACGGGACGCTCAACACCACCTATCACCCCGCGATCATGGATTTGCAGAATCAAGCCGCCGACCTCGCCGCCCGCCAGGAGACGTTGCAGGGAGAAGTGAGCGGCCTGCGTCAGCGCTTGGATCGCCTCGAGGGGTTGACGACGCGCATGGAGCGGACGGAGGCGGCCGTCAAAGCACTGGATGAGGACGTCTCCACCCTCCGAGAGGAAATCACCGCGCTGGGGGCGGCGACCGACGTGCTTACGGAGCAAATCGCCACCGTCGAGGTGCGCACCGTGAAAGCGGAGACCTTCTTCCAACGCCTGCAGACCTTGCTGACAGAGCTCTTCGGCGACGCCAACACCCCGTCGCCGACGCCGCAGGCTCCCGTTGAACAGGAGGCGCAGCCATGACTACCACGCAACCGCCTTCGGGCAACACTTTTGGACGCGCCGTGGGAGCGTTTTTCAAATTCCTCTTGCGGCTGATCTTCGTCATCGTCCTGGGGGTGCTGATCGGCGCGGCGCTCTACTTTGGCGTGCCCTGGGTCTACCACACCTTCGTCCGCCCGGTGCAAGAGAACACCGCCCGCATCACGGCGCTGGAGCAGCGGCTGACGCAAGAACAGACGCGCGCTCAAGCCGATCTGCAAAGCCTGGAAGAGCGGGTGACAACGCTCGAGGCGGCATTGCAGGAGGCGCGCGATGCGGCCGCGTCCCGCGATGAGGCCTTGACCGCCCAATCCGAGGCGTTGAGTGCGGCAGACGCGCGCCTTGCGACTCTGGAAAAGGAACTGCTTCAGGCCGAGGCGGATGTGAAAGCGCAGGCGGACAGTCTCGTCGAGCTCCAGGCGGAGCTGGAAGTGCTGCAGGGCTTTGTCGTCGAAAACACCGCTGCCGTCAGCCAACAGGTCGGTGAGGTGGAAGGACGTGTGGCGCTGTTGCAGACGGCGCAGGACTTGCTCCGCGTGCGGCTGCTCTTGCTGGAGCAAGATCCACGCGCGGCAGCCGAGGCCACGACCCTCGCCGTTGCCCACCTGGAACGGGCGCGCGCGCTGGCGCCCGAGCTGGACGCGGCCATCACGCCCTTGCAGGCCCGGCTGGGCGACTTGCGGGCGCTGATCGAAGCCGGCTCGTTCCGCGTGGGATTGGAACTGGAAGCGCTGTGGGCTGAGGTGATGGAACTGGTACTGCCTGCTCCCGTCGTCGAGGCGACGCCTGCTGTGACCGTACCCGGCGCGCCGACGCCGGCGATTTCACCGATCTTTACCCCGACGCCGCCTGCTGCGGGACGCGCTACGCCGACTCCACCGATACCTACGCCCGTGGCGCCTTGAGTCTGAGAGGCTGCGCACGTGTACACAAATGTGTGGCTGTGTACACGTGCGCATGTTTATAGGAAAACTCACTTTTTTGGGGGATGCATGACCGACTCCGATGACCTGTTTCACTTCGAGCTGCTGGCGACGGAGGGCGAGGCCCGCGCCGGCCGCTTCGTCACCGCCCATGGACCCCTGCCCACCCCGGTCTACGCGCCGGTCGGCACACAGGCGAGCGTCAAGGCCGTCACCCCGCAGCAGCTCGAGGAGGCCGGCGCGACGCTCGTGCTGGCGAACACCTACCACCTCTACCTGCGCCCCGGCGACGAGCTGATCGCGCGCCTCGGCGGCGTCCACCGCTTTATGAACTGGCGCGGCCCCATGCTCACCGATTCCGGTGGATTCCAGGTCTTCAGCCTGGCGGGCTCGCGGGGACAGAAGGCCCTGCGCACCCTCGACGATGACGGCGTGACCTTCCGCTCGCACATTGACGGCTCGCTGCACCGCTTCACGCCGGAGCGGGTGATGGAGATCGAACAGAACCTCGGCGCCGATATTGCCATGGTGCTCGACGAGTGCGCCCCGCCCGACGACTACGACGTCTGCGTCCAGGCGTTGCGTCGCACCCACGCCTGGGCCGAGCGCTGTCAGGCTGTCCATTCGCGCCCGGATCAGGCGCTCTTTGGCATTGTTCAGGGCGGCATTTTCCCCGACCTGCGGGAGCAGAGCGTGCGTTTCCTCACGGAGCTGGATTTTCCCGGCTATGGGATTGGGGGACTTTCGGTGGGGGAGACCAAGGCGCAGATGCTGGCGGCGCTCGCGGTCACCGCGCCGTTGCTGCCGGCGCACAAGCCGCGCTATCTCATGGGGGTGGGGACGCCGGAGGATTTGGTGGAAGGGGTCGCCCGCGGCGTGGACATCTTTGATTGCGTGTTGCCGACACGGGTGGCGCGGAACGGCCAGGCGCTTCTGCGCACCGGCAAGGCGAACCTGCGCAACGCGCGTTTTGCCGAAGATCCTGCCCCGCTCGATGCGACCTGCGGCTGTTACGCCTGTCAGAACTTCAGCCGTGCCTATCTGCGGCATCTCATCATGGCCGGGGAGATTTTGGGCGCCACGCTGCTCACCCTCCACAATCTCCACACGATGTTCACCCTCATGCGGGAGATTCGGGAAGCGATCCTCGCCGGGCGTTTCGCGGAGTATCGAGCCGCGTTCTGGGAGGCGCGACGCTGACGGCGTCGCCGGTCACAACTCCAGCTCGCGCAGCCGGGCGGGATCGTCGCGCCATTTCGGTTTGACCTTCACCCACAGGTCGAGGTAGACCTGCCCCCCGATGAAGCGTTCCAGCTCAGCGCGCGCTGCCGAGCCGATGCGTTTGAGCTTTTCCCCGCCCTTGCCGATGAGAATCGGCTTCTGCGAATCTCGCTCCACCCAGATCGTCGCCGCGATGTAGGTGATGCCGTTCTCGCGCTCCTCGAATTCTTCGACCAGGACGGCGCTCGCATGGGGGACTTCTTGCCGCGTGAGGTTGAGCACTGCCTCGCGGATGAGCTCGGCGGCGATGTGCCGCTCCGTCTGATCCGTGATTTGCGTATCCGGGTAGTAGCGCGGTCCTTCGGGCAGGCGGGCCACGATGGCGTCCAACAGGGGATCGAGCGCGATCCCCTCCAGCGCGCTGATGGGGGGAACGGGGACGCTCTTCGGCAGCAGGGCGTGATAGGCTTCGAGCCGTGCGGTCGCCTCTGCCTCTGGAACCCGATCGCATTTGTTGCCCACCAGCAGCACGGGGCGCCGCGCGGCCTTCTGGCGCAGGAGCGTGGCGATGTGCTTGTCCTCCTCGCGCGGCGTCGTCGTGAGGTCCACGAGGAAGAGGATCACGTCGGCGTCGGGGATGGCCGTGACTGCCTGTTCAATCATCCGGCGGTTGAGGCGGAAGGCGGGATTTTTGTGGATGCCGGGCGTGTCCACCAGCAGGAGCTGATAGTCGGGCCGCGTGACAATGCCCAGGAGTCGGCTGCGCGTCGTCTGCGGCTTGGAGGAGACGATGGCGATCTTCTGTCCCACGAGGGCGTTCACCAGGGTGGACTTGCCCGCGTTGGGGCGCCCGATGAGCGCCGCGAAACCGGAGCGATGTCCTTCGGGCAATTCCTTGGCCTCGCGATCGAGGTCCGTCCCCGCGACGGGCGCGCCATGTTGGCCGAGAAAGGCCTCGATCAGCGCCAGGCTTTCCTCGTCG
>JAGPHL010000030.1:3174-12877 GCA_018055515.1 Anaerolineae bacterium | reverse complement strand
GCCTCGATCAGCGCCAGGCTTTCCTCGTCGTGCGCCTCGTCCGCCGTTGATTCATCCTCTTCCAGGAATTCTACTTCATCTGCCACAGTGTTTCACCAGTTGGGGAAATGGGTAATGGGTGAGGGGTAATGGGGAAATGAGTAATGGGGGATGGGTAATGGTGGATGGGTATCCAGCATCCAGCATCCAGCATCCAGATTCCAGCTCCTACTCCCCCTTCACCAGATAAATAGCGGGCAGGCCCAGAAGCGTCGTGACCCCCTTCACCAGGACGTTGGCCCAGAAAATGGACCAGACGACCGCGACGGGGAGCACGCCGCCGAACGCGCCCCAGCAGAAGATGAGGCTATCCACGGGGACGCTGACGCTGTTGCTGAGCAGCACCCGCGCCCATTGATACCGGCGCGTGATGCGGGTGACCCACAGGTGATACACCTCGGTATCGAGCAGCTCGCTGAAGACCTCCGCGACGATGCTGGCGATGACGATGCGCCACACCGGCGTGAGCACCCCGGCGAAGGCGGCCTGGAGTCCCCAGGCAGGGTCGGGGGGCAGGGCGCTCAAAAACGCGAAATAGCCCGCCATGAGCAGGTTGATGACCCCAGCGGCGAGGATGATCGTCCGCGCGGCCTGCCGTCCCAGCAACTTGTGCACCATGTCCCGCAGCGTGAAGGTGAGCGGGTAGATGAAGGTGCCCCCATCAATGCTGAAGCCGCCCACCAGCGCAATCTTGAGGCTGCCGACGTCGGCGAGGATCTGCGCGGCAATGTAGGCGGCGATGACGAGGACCCCCGCTTGTGAGAACGTCACATCGCGCTCTGCAGTACGCTCCTGATTCACTTTTGACCCTTCGCGCTCACTTTTGCCCAACCATACCACGTCCGGCTCAGACGACAAGGGACGGCAGAAGCCCCGACCGCACCGGTCGGGGCTTCTGTGAGGGGACGGCCCTTCAATAATCCATCAGCACGGAGGGTAGGAGGGGGAGCTGCGGCAGCGCCCCCGTCCGCAGGATGAAGGCGGCGGCGGGAAGCCCGATTCGCCCTTGGGTCACGGGGATGTCTTTCCCGCTCAGGGCGTCGGTGTAGACGCCATCGGGCAGCTCGACGCTCACCGCTCCGTGTTCCCCCGTCACATTGAAGATGCCGTAAAGGCCGCTATCGGGCGCGCTCCATGCCGCCTGGATCGCGGGTTCGCCGGCGAGCACGGTGAATTCGCCTTGCCTCTGCGCCGGGTCTTTCTTCAGCTGCGCGAGCGTGCTGAGGAAGGGTTGCAGCTCGTAATCGCCCCAGGAGATTTTGTCCACATCGAAGAGGGAGGGCGCGTGCGCTGCGCCGGATTCCTGTCCCCCATAGATGAGGAAAGCGCCTTTGTTGAAGGCCTCGAAAGCCGTCCATGCCAGCGCCTGATCCCGATCGGGAACGTAACCCATGATGCGGGGCTGATCGTGATTTTCCACATAGCGCAATTTGACGTAGTTCGCCGGATAGATGGCGTCTTGCAAGCGCAGCAGCTCCAGATAGCGCGAGGGCGGCACGACGCCCTTGAAGGCGGCTTGCAGCATCGCCCAGATGTCGTACACGTAGGTGAGGTCGAAAGCGCGGTAGAGCTCGCCGTCGGAGAGGCCGCTCAGGTGCGCCCGCCGACGGTATTCCACAAAGCGCGCGTGCACCGATTCCGCCAGCCAGATGACCCCCGGCTTCACTCGTGCCACGGCCTCGCGGGCCTCCAGCCAGAATTCCAGCGGCAGCAGCGAGGCGACATCGCAGCGGAAACCGTCCACGCCGAACTCCGCCCAGCCCTGCAGCGTCTCGATGAGGTACGCGGTGAGACCGGGGTGCGGATGCTTGAGGTCAATCACGTCGCTCCATTCGGGCACGGTCGTCACCGGCGTACCGGTGGCGTCCTGATGAAACCATTCGGGATGCTCCCGCACCAGCACCGAATCGTGGGCCGTGTGATTGTAGACCACATCTATCATCACTTGGAGCCCCAGCGCGTGCGCCGTCTGGATCAGCCGGGCGAACTCCTCGCGCGTCCCGTATTCGGGATTCACGCCGCGATAATCGGCGATGGAATAGGGGCATCCCAGGCTCCCCTTCTTGTTCTTCTGCCCGATAGGATGGATGGGCATGAACCAGATCACGTCCACCCCCATGCTCTGGATGCGGGGCAGATCGGCTTCCACATCGGCGAACGTGCCGTGAGGGCCGTGATTGCGGACATAGATTTCGTAGAGCACCAGATTTTGATACGTGCGCGGGGTGTCTTGGGCCATGGTTTCCTCCTAAAATGGTAATGGGTAATGGGTGAGGGGTAATGGGGAAATGGGTAATGGGTGAAGGGTAATGGGGGATGGGGTAGCCAGCATCCAGTATCCAGCATCCATTCCCCTCAGGCGGGCGCGATACACGCCGGGTCCTCGTTGGCGGGGTCGTTGACCCGCGTCGAGACGGGATAGGCGATCATTTCCTCAGCGGGGTAAGGCTCGAGCAGAGACTGCAGGTCGTGCGGGGCGCGTTCGGCGGGATCGAGCCACCCGGCGTAGGCGCTGCGCGGCAGGATGACGGGCATGCGGTTATGGATGGGGGCGAGCAGGGCGTTGGGCTCCGTGGTGATGAGGGTGCAGGTGAGCAGCGGCGTGTCATCGGGATGCCACACTTCCCACAGCCCGGCGAAGGCGAAGGGCGCTCCCGAACGCAGCCGAATCGCCAGCGGCGTCTTCCCGCGCTGTCCCGGTTCCACGCGCCACTCGTAGAAGCCATCTGCCAGGATCAGGCACCGTCGTTGCCGGTATGCCGCGCGGAAGGAGGGCTTTTCTGCCAGCGTCTCAGCCCGCGCGTTGATCAGGCGGCTGCCTATGGCGGGATCCTTAGCCCACGCGGGGACCAGTCCCCACTGCAAAAAGGTGATGCGCTGTTGTCCATCGTTGATGACCACGGGCACCGGCTGCGTCGGCGCGATGTTGTAGCGCGGGCGCCATTCGGCGGGCGGCTTGAAGTCGGGGAAGGCGGCCTCCAGGTCCTCGGCCTCCAGCGTCATGAAAAACCGACCGCACATTTCAGGATCCCTCCCACACTTTCGGCAGGCTTTGGATGCGGCGCACGCGCAACATGCTGCGGACTTCTTCCATCCGGTGCACGATGCGCGCGAGCACCCGGCTATTTTCTTTGATCACGAAATGCAACACGGCGAGGTCCTCCGCCTCGATTTGATGCGCGGAGGCGTCCGCTACGTTCAGGCCCTCGTCCACGACGACTTTGAGGGCGTCAAACATCAGCCCCGGCCGGTCCATCGCGTAGATTTCCAGGGTGATGGTGTAAATCTGCCCCGGCGTCCCTCCCAACACTTCGTCGAGGATCGCCGCGCTCAGCGGCCCGGCCAGGAGGTCCCCCCGCCCGACGCGCAGGCAGAAATCCTCCACCGTCAGCCCGCGCCGTCGCGCGAGTCGCTCGATGGACTCCGGCGTCCACCCGTCACACTCTCCCCAACGCGCGATTTCCTTTTCGATGACCTCGCGTCCTTGCTGGATTAATTCGGCCTGCGGCAGACGGGCGAACCAGTGGCGGAGGCGGCGCAGGGTGTCGGGATGGCGCGCGTACCCCAGGTCGGTGTCCATCCACTTGCGTTCGGGGCCGGGGTCGAGCTTCGTGATGATCTCCACCTGGGCGCCGTTGGTCAGCGGCGTGTTCAGTGGCACGGGCTGGTGGTTGACCAGCGCCCGCAGGCATTTATCCCCCACCTCGGTGTGAATCGCGTAGGCGAAATCCAGCGGGGTGGCGCCGACCGGCAGGCTGATCACATCGCCATTGGGGGTGAAGACGCGGATTCGCGGCGGCGTCATCTCGGATTTGAGCTGCGTGATGAAGGTCTGCGGATCTTCCTCCAGCAGCGAGGTGATTTCCTTGAGCAGCGACAGCTGCGGCAGCGGTTCGGTCTGGCCGTATTGCAGGTAGACGCCGATGCCGTATTTCGCCAGCTGGCGCATCTGTTCGGTGTAAATGCGGATCTCCACGCGATGGCCGTGAGGGCCGACCACCGTGGTGTGCAGAGCGCGGTACAGGTCGTGTTCCGGCGCGGCGATGTAATCCCGGAATTCCTCTCGCAGCGGGGGCCACAGCTGATGGGCGTAGCAGAGTGCCAGGTAACATTCGGGCAGGGTGGGGACCACGACGTACACCCGGAGGGTGTCGTAGATGCGGGCGGGATCGTCGCCCTGTTCTTTGATCTTGCGGTAGTAGGTGGACACGGGATTGTCGAGCGGCAGCACCGTCGCGTTCAGCCCGCACGCCTGCAGGTGCTCGCGCAGTTGCTGGAGCGTGCTTTCGAGCTCGCCGGCGAGCAAGCGCGTGTTGGCAGCGAGCAACTCCTCGATTTCGGCGTAAGTTTCGGGGTGCAGCTCTTTCAGGCACAGGTCGCTGAGCTGCTGCTTGAGGAACCAGATCCCCAGGCGGGTGGCCGTGGGCACGAAGAGCTCATCCGTCTCGATGGCCATGCGCCGCCGTTTGTCCGGCCTCAGGGCGTCGAGGGTCTGCATGTTGTGGAGCCGGTCGGCGAGTTTGATGACAATGACGCGCAAATCAGCGGTCATCGCCAGGAACAGATTGCCCAGGCTGGCGGCGTTGCGTTGTTCGGGGGACAGCTGCCCCAGATTTTGCAGTCGTTGGGTGCGGAGGGCCTCGACGCGCTCGTCGAACTTGGTCAGCCCCAACACCAGTTGCGCGATTTCGACGCCGAATTCCTGCCGCAGATCCTCGTAGGTGAGGGGAGTGTCCTCCAGCACGTCGTGGAGGAGGGCCGTGGCGAGGCTTGCCGCGTCCATCCGCATTTGCGCCAGCGTCTGCGCGATGGCGAGGGGATGGCAGATGTAGGGCTCGCCGGATTTGCGGTTCTGACCGTTGTGAGCCTCTCGCGCCGCGTGGTAAGCGTCTGCTACCAGCAGCCGATCGGCCTCGGGCAGGTACTGCAGCATCGCGCTGAGGCGATGATAAGCGTGCTCGACCCGATCCAGGGTAGCTTCCGGTTCAGTCGTGCCGGTCATGAGTCGCTCTCCCCGGGCGTCGCCAAAGCAAAACCCCGCGCCTGTTTCCAGACCGGCGCGGGGTTTGAATGAAGAGCGGGTAGCAGCAACGTCTGCGGCTGCTGACGCCAGCAGTCACGCGCCATGAAGATAATCCGGCAAGGCCGGGCCTGCGCTGTGGAAATCCCGTCGGCTGTCATCATCACAAACCGCCAATGGTTTCGGATTCATCGAGTCTATTTTAGCCGGAATCGCAGAAAAGGCAAAGATGCCGCGCCGACGGAGCGCCTCAGTCCCTGACAGCGGTGATCAAGAAGAAGGGCAGATGCGCGATTTGCGACCAGGGTCCCTTGAGCGCTCGCGCTTGATGTTCGATGGAGCTCAGCGCCGTGCGTTCTTCCTGGGTGAGCGGCAGCCCTTCCAGGAAAGCGAAGCGCTCGGGGGCCGGCGGAGGTAACACTTCGAAGAGCCGCACGCGCACGTTAAATCCCTGCGCCGCGAGCAGGCCGGGCAGGGTCCGCCCGACGAGGGGATTGGCGCCCGCGCGCGACAGCGCCGCCAGCCACAGAGAGCGGGTGGCCAGGGCGGGCGGATATTCGATCAGGCCGCCGTAATCCGGTTCGAGCGCGAGCAGCACGCCGCCGGGCGCCAGCACGCGCGCCAGTTCGGCGACCGCAGCGTCGAGCGGCGCCGTCCACAGCAACGTGCACTGGCTCAGCGCGAGATCGAAGCTGCGCGCAGCGAAGGGGAGTTCGCGGGCGTCGCCGCACACGCGCCAGGCGCCCGCGAACGTGCTTTGGGGATGGGTGAGCGCCGCGAATTCCCGCTCCAGCGCGACGACTTTGCCGTCTCCACGGCGCGTCAGCTCTGCCGTCACCGCGCCGTAGCCGGCGCCCAGGTCCAACACGCGCTGCCGGTGCGCGATGCCGCTTTCACGCAGCAAACGGGAGCGGGCGGGCGCGAGCCACTGGGCTTGCAGCGTCAGCTGCTCCGGCAACGGCAGCGCCGCCGATGCGCCCATGGGCACTATCTGCCGCCGCCCGCGCAGGCGCAGGCGCAAGCGCACCCGGCGCAGGCGCAGGCGCAACTGTGTCCGCCGCCTCCGCCGCTGCGTCCACCGCTCGAGGAGCTCTTGGCCATCGCTTCGAAGATGTCGCCGGTGACTTTGTCCATGCCGCTGAGATCGAGCACGCCGCCTTTGACCCCCGGCACTTTGAGCGAGCCGGGCAGGATGGCGCCCGCCAAACCGCTCGCCGTCGCCTGCGCCCAACCGGCAAAGGAGGAACCGACATCGCCCAGCGTCGTCCGTCCGCCCGCCGCGGGCCGGCTGCTGCCGGAGGCCGGCGCCGGCAGTCCGCCGCCGCTGCCACTGCCGATGACGACCGGGCGCGAGCGGCGGATCCAAACGGGCCAATAATTGTAGCCGCCAGCGGTGAGCACGGTGGGGTAGTTGTCGTTCATCATCACCCAGGGCAGGTACTTGTCGAGGTATTCCTCGCGCTGCGGAATCTCGCCGAGAGATTGCGCCTGTTGCCAGGCGCGCTCGATGATGCGCTGATAGTACTCTTTCGTGTCTGAAAGGTCGAAGCCTTTCATCTTCTTGGCCGTCTCGGTGATCAGCTCCGACATTGCCGGACCGAAGTCAATGTCCTTCACTGCTTTCTGAGGATATTTTTCGATCAGATCGAGGAAAGGCTCCTCGTATTTGTGAATCACGGTGTTCGAGTTCTGCGCGGCCTGCCGGCGGGCTTCCAGGCGGCTCTTCGCCGTTTTCAGATTGGGGTTAGAGAGGGTGCGGAACGGCTCGGCGACCTCCACCTTGAGCGGGTCATCCTGGACTTGCTTCAGCACGCCCTTGGAGAGCAGGCCAAAGATGACGAGGGTGAGGATTTTGTTGAGCGGCATTTCGAGCAGCGTGGCCGCTTCGGGCGCGGTCAGCCCGCGCTTGATGCCGCCGCCTTCGACTTCCGCGATGGGCGGCAGGTAGGTCTTTTTGCGGCGGCTCAGATGCCACTCGTTGATGATGACCAGCAGGATGAGCAGCGGCAGCGCGATGACCTGCGCCAGCGGGCTGCTGATGATCAAAATCGCCAGCCCCACCAGCAGGATCCCGAAGAGGGTGCAGCCGGTGCCCCCCGTGAAGCGGAAGAACAACACGCCAAACAGCACGGCCTGGATCGCTCCCATGATGAGCCGCGCGCTGGGATTGTCCTCCATCCACTTGGTGATCAGGTCCGCGAGCGTCATTTTGACCACGCGCGTCATGACTGTCTGGGGGAAGGAGACGCCGACGAGATACGGCTGGGTCGCGTTTCCCTTTTCCCAATTCCAGACGGCGACGACGTGCCCCTGGAAAATGGCCTTTTGGGTGAACTCGACCTTCTGGTACAGGACGTCATCCGGCTGGACGCCTTCCGGCAGGTGAATGGCGATCCAGATGGCGGTGTTGCCACTCACGGAGCTGCTGTCGAACCAGGTGGGGGTGATTTGCAGCGAGGCGTATTCCTTGCGGGTGGTGTCCTGATACACCATGTCCGGCATGGTAAACTCGAAGTGCAGAACGCCGGTGCCGCCGCTGGGGATGGCCTGGCTGCCGAGGTGGATTTCGACGCCGGTGTCAATGTACGTGGACTTGCGAATGTCGCTCAGGCTCACGCCGTTCATCGAGGCGCTCATGTTGTTGAGGTCGTAATTCTCATGCGGCGTGCCGATGTCCACAACGTCAATCGTCTCCCCCAGGTTGTGGAAGGTGATGTCATATTCGATTTTGACCGAGGCGTCGGGTTGCACGTAGACCTGCATCCGCAGCTCGGGCACCTCAAAGACATAGCTCTGCGCCACCGCGGACTGGTGTCCTCCCAGCGGCAGCAACAGCAGGAACAGCAACATCAGACTGTAGAGAAGGTGATTTGTGCGTTTCATGGTTACCTCCCTCCTAGTATACGTGCTCCGCAAGCTGGGAGTTTCACGCTTTTTGCGCCCAGCCGCTGCGTTCTCGCGGGCAATCGGCGGCGCAGATGACGAGGCCGGGGCAAATCTCGCAGCGGGTGGGGGCCGCGACGCGCTCGCGATAGCGGCGGAAGGCCTCGTGGTTCCAGATGAACTCCCAATCGTCGTGGAGCAGGTTCCCGGCGCTGTGATAGGGTCCTCGCGGCGGGATGACGCGCCCGTCGGCTTCCACGCGCACGGCCACATCGCCCGCGCAGCGTGGCCCTTGCTGCAGCTGTTCCGCCAGTGTCTGCGCCGGGTCGCGCTCCACGGGAGGTTCCCAGAGGAAACGCGCCTGCACGTCATGGGCGATTTCCTCGACGATGGCGGCGGTCTGCGGCATCGCTTCGGCGCTCAGCGCGCCGTCGTGCTGTTCCACGAGCGCCGGATCGGCGGTCACATAGGCCACAAAGGAGAAGGTATCGGCGCCCCGACTGAGCAGGCTGTGGATGGTGGGCTCAAGCTGGGACAGGGCGCCTTCGATCAAGGGGATCTCGATATTGGCGCAGATGCCGTTCTCTTCCAGCCAGGCGAGCACGACGTCGGCGGCTTGATGGTCGCCGGCGCCGAACAGCGCATCGTGAGTGCCGATATCCAGCGCGGCGTAGGGGAAGGTGACGTGATCTACGCCCGCGACGCGCAGATCGTTGAGCAGGCCCTCGGTGAGCAGGGCGGAGGCCAGCGCCCGCACGCCGGCGATCATGCCGAGGTCTTCCGCGTGTTCTACGGCATGGACCAGGTCGGCGGGATCAAAGCTGGTCGGCGCGAAGAAGGTCACATGCGGGATGTTGACTTCCCAGAGCCGCTTCAGGAGGGGACGGAGGATGTCGGGCGGAGCGAGCGGCACGGCGGCTTGCAGCGGCGCGATCAGTTCCGCACCGGTGGGGGCGAGCGCGGCGTCTTCGAGATTGAAAACGGGATAGGCGTCGCCGGGGGCCGCGAGCTGTTGCAGGAGATTGTGCACGGCGGCGATGTCGTGCCGCATGAGCTCCGGCGCGGCGCCCCGGAAGGTGGCCTTGAGGGAGTCGAGGATCTCGCTTTCGTCGCGTCCTTCCAGCAGCGCTTTGGCGATGAGGACGCCGGAAGGGGACAGTCGCGCCGCGGCCGCGGCGTTGGCGATGAGCAGGCCGCTGCCGTCACGTTCGACTCGCAAATGGAAGCGCGTGACGCCGTGCTCCGTTTCCCACAGCAGATGGCTCATGCCGGGGGCCAGCGTCACCGGCTCTTGGGGACGGAAGCGGGCGTAGAGCTGTTGTAGCCGGTCTGTGAATTTCATTTTGCGTCCTCCTCGGAAAACACGTAATGCGTAATGCGTAATGCGTAAGTGATCTTCTCAGAAAATAGAACCCGTGCCCACGCGCCTACGTCATTTTCATTTGCGGTGGTGTGCCGCGGGAACATGTTAACTCCTCGGAAAATGGAATCCGTGCCCACGTGTCCACGTCGGCGAATCACACGTGTCTACATTGGCACGTTCATCAGAAAATGGCTCATGGATGGACACGGAGCTCATGGATCAGAATTTCTCATTACCCATTACCCTTCCCCCATTACCCATTCTCACGGTTTATTTCTCTATCCGCCACACCATCAAATTATCCAGGCAGAGGGTCACCGGGGCGTCGTCGTAGGTCGCGCCGCCGATGCCGATGCGTCCCGTAGGGAAGAGGGCCGTGTCCGTCTGCTGGACCAGCA
>JAGPHL010000030.1:0-3074 GCA_018055515.1 Anaerolineae bacterium | reverse complement strand
TATTTCTCTATCCGCCACACCATCAAATTATCCAGGCAGAGGGTCACCGGGGCGTCGTCGTAGGTCGCGCCGCCGATGCCGATGCGTCCCGTAGGGAAGAGGGCCGTGTCCGTCTGCTGGACCAGCACTCCATTGATGTAGACGAAAAGTGTGCCTTTAATACGTCCCAACCCCAGGTAATTGACGCCGTTGGGGTTGATGTGGAGATTATCCGTCCAGTCAATCAACGGGTCCTGCCAGGTATCATCCTGGAGCAGGAACACGGCATAGGATTGTGACGTGGCGTCCACTTCATACCAGAAGAGGTTATCGCCATCGGGACCGAAGCCCAACCCGCAGCTGGCGTCCGTATCGGCGCTCACCTCGCATTGCACTTCGGCGAAAAAATCATCCGGGCGGAAGGGCTCGTACCATTCCCAGGCGGTCAAATTGCTGACTTTGATGTTGATGCAATATTGACCGTTGGCGGGGGCGTAGTAATCTACGTCGTCGCTGAAATCCTCGCCCCAGCTGTTGCGGTTATCGGTGAAGTCGTCCTCGAAGCGCAGGACGGCATTGTCGGGCAGGCTCGCCGTTCCGACGACGGTCCAGGTAGTAGGATCGCCGATGTAGGCGTTGTAGAGGACTTCGGCGGTGCTGCCATTGCTGTAGGTGACTTTGAGATCGTAGCTGCCCTCTGCGAGCCCTTGAATCGTGGTGCTGCCGCCGGCGGGGATGCTCTCGTTGAGCCAGTTCGCGCCCCATGAATCATCATCCACCGAGGAAATGAAAAGCTTCCCCAACTCGGCGCCGCTCTCGTTGAGGATTTCCAGCGTGGTGCCCGTGGCCTGGGTGGGGCGCTCGGTGGGTTTGGGCTTGGGAGTCGAAGCGGCCGGTGGTTCAGCGGTCGCCTGGGTGGGCGTTTTGGTGGGGCGCGGTGTGACCACCTCAGGCGTCGCGGTGGCAGGCACGGGCGTGGCGGGGGTGAGCGGGGTGGATTTCTCACTGCCGCAGGCCAGGGTGCCGGCGAGCAGGACCACGACAATCAACCATGGCCAACGACGGTTATTCATGTGTTTCCTCCTGCGGATGTAGAACTTCGATGACATCACCTGTGTGTACTTCGCCTGGTTCCAGCACTTTGACAAAGATGCCTTCCCGTGGCATGACGCAATCGCCGGCCGCGTAATAGATCGCGCAGGGGGTGTGACAGACTTTGCCGATCTGCGTGACTTCGACGAGCGCTGTGCCGAGCCGCAATCGCGTCCCGATCGGCAGGGTGGGCAACTCCAGCCCCTCGGTGGTGATGTTTTCGGCAAAGCTGCCCTCTTTCACCTTGAGTCCCTTCGCCCGCATGGTCTCAATGGATTCCCACGCGAGTAAAGAAACCTGCCGATGCCAGTTGCCGGCGTGCGCATCGCCCTCCAGGCCCCAATCCACGCGCAACACCCCGCTGCCGACGTTTTTCTTGATCACCCCTTTTCTGTCACTGATGCAGACGGCACGGACTTTTCCTTTCAAGGTGGACCTCCTTCACGTATCCAATCGCCGCTCTTGCCGCCGTGCTTCTCCAGCAGGCGGACGTTCTGGATCGCCATGCTGCGATCTACCGCTTTGGCCATGTCGTAAATGGTGAGCGCGGCGACGCTGACCGCGGTGAGCGCTTCCATCTCCACGCCGGTGATGCCCGTACAGCGCACCCGCGCGGTGATGTGGATCACGGCGTGCTGCTCGTCGAACTCAAAGTCTACCGTCACGCCGGTGAGGGGCAGGGGATGGCACAGCGGGATGAGGTCCGGCGTGCGCTTGGCCGCCATGATGCCGGCGACGCGGGCCACAGCGAGCACGTCGCCTTTCGGCACGCCGCCCGCCTGAATCAGCGCGAGCGTCTCGGGCCGCATGTGTACTTCCCCCGCCGCGAGCGCCTCCCGTTGGGTGGGCTGCTTGGCGCTCACGTCTACCATGCGCGCCGCGCCGTGTTCGTCAACGTGCGTCAAGTGCGGATCAGACATGGACAGTCCTTTCATCCCCCCACGGTTGACATCGGCAGCGCGCACTCGGGGAGTGGCCGTTGCGCCAGATGATGCTCGCGGGGCTTCTCCAGGATGGCCTGGCGGAAGATGGCCTGCAGCTCGGCGTCGTCGGCGCCGGCGCGCAACGGCGTCCGCAGGTCAATGGCGTGATCGGACATCAGGCAGGGCAGCAAGCGCCCGTCGGAGGTGAGCCGCAGGCGATTGCAGAGGTGACAGAAATGGTCGCTCACCGGGCTGATGAAGCCCACTGTCCCCGCCGCGCCCGGCAATTGATAATAGCGCGCTGGCCCGACGCCCAACTCGCCCCGGACCGCCGTGAGCGGCCCCCATTCCGCCTCCAGGTGCGCGCGGATTTCGGCGATGGGCACGCTGTTCCTGGCCGACCATTCCGCGCCCGCCCCGAGGGGCATCACCTCGATGAACCGCACGTGCCAATCCGGTAGCAGCGTGAGTCGCGCCAGATCCACGATCTCGTCATCGTTCATGCCGCGGATGACGACGGTGTTGACTTTCACCGGCCGCAGCCCCGCTGCGAGGGCGGCTTCCCGTCCCCGCAGCACCTGTTCCACGTCCCCCAGGCGGGTGATGGCGTGGAAGCGTTCCGGCCGCAGCGTGTCGAGACTCAGGTTGATGCGGCGCAGGCCCGCCTGCGCCAGCGGGCGCGCGTAGCGTTCCAGCAACATGCCGTTGGTCGTCATCGAGAGGTCATCCAGCCCGGGGAGGGCGGCGAGCTGCTTTACCAGATCCACGATGTCCCGGCGGACCAGCGGTTCCCCGCCGGTAAGCCGCACGTGGCTGAGGCCCATCGTGACGGCAATCCGCACGAGGCGCGTGATTTCCTCGTAGCGCAACACGGCTTCATGCGTTATCGGCGGGACGCCCTCTTCGGGCATGCAGTAGCGACAGCGCAGATTGCACCGGTCGGTGACGGAAACGCGCAAATATTCGATAGGGCGGGCGAAGGAGTCCACATAGGGCATGGTGTTGATCCCCTGATCTCAAGGTTGTGTCATGGATAAGTGTACCCGATTGTTTCTGCAGGTCAACAGGTCAGCCGGGCGG
>JAGPHL010000029.1 GCA_018055515.1 Anaerolineae bacterium | reverse complement strand
TGAGGTGATGGAATGGGATATCATGGTATGAGGGGGATCATCCATGCGCCCGATGAAAAACCCGAAATAACTTGGCCTCTGCTTAAACGGGTCTTGCAGTATGCCCAACCCTATTACTGGCTGATGGGGGGGATGCTCTTGCTGATCCTGGCGCATACGGGGCTGGCGTTGCTTTCCCCCCTGATCCTGCGCGACTTGATTGACAACACTATTCCCAACGGCGATGTCAAGCGGTTGTTCTTGCTGGCAATGGCTTTGTTACTGCTGCCCATCATAAATGGTGCGCTCGACGTGGTCCAGCGGCGCCTGAACACGCAGGTAGGCGAGGGCGTGATCTACGATTTGCGCCTGGCGTTGTACGCTAATTTGCAGCGCATGTCATTACGATTTTTCACCAACACCAAAGTTGGCGAGCTGATGAGTCGCCTGAACAACGACGTGGTGGGGGCGCAGAATGCCATCAGTAGCACGCTTGTGGGCATCGTGACCCAACTCGTCCAGGCTGTGGCGACCTTGGCCATGATGGTGTCCCTCGAATGGCGGTTGACTTTGATCAGCGTCGCAATTTTGCCATTGTTCATCCTGGCGGCGCGCCTGTTGAGCACGCGCCTGCGGGATATCACCCGCAAACGGATGGAAGCCAATGCGCAGATGAATGCCTTGATGAACGAGACCCTCAACATTGGCGGCGCGCTGTTGGTGAAGTTGTTTGGCCGGCGACAGTTGGAGGTGGAACGTTTTGGACAACGCGCGGCGCAGGTGCGCGATCTGGGCGTGCAGCGCGTCTTCATTGGGTCAATTTTCGGGGCCATCATCGGCCTGATCAGCGCCGTGGGCGCGGCCCTGGTCTACGGGCTGGGAGGCTACTTTGTGATCCAGGGAGCCTTTAGCATCGGCACCATCGTGGCCTTCGGGAGTTATCTGGGCAATCTGTATCGCGCCTTGCAGGGGCTTTCCAACGCGCCGGTGGAGTTTGCCACTTCGATGGTCAGTTTCGAGCGGGTCTTCGAGGTCATTGATTTGCCGGTGGATATTCCAGAAAAACCGGGGGCGCTCGCGCTTCAGGATATCGAGGGCGAAATCGTATTTGAGGAAGTCTCTTTCAAATATGCCGCTGGCGATGAAGTCTTGCTCAGTGATGTACACCGCTATGGCCACATAGACAATGTGACAGCCGTGTTTTCCGGGATGCCGCCTGCTACAGAGGATGAGACGCGCGCCCCGCGTAGTCAGGCGCGCAGCATGGCCCTGGATCGGGTCAGCTTCCGCGCGGCGCCGGGACAGCTGGTGGCGCTGGTGGGGCCAAGCGGTGCGGGTAAGACCACGCTCACCTACCTCATCCCGCGCCTCTACGACCCCAGCGCCGGGAGCATTCGGATTGACGGGCGCGATCTGCGCGATGTGACGCTCGACTCTCTCCGGGCGCACATCGGCATGGTGACTCAGGAGACTTATCTGTTTCACGATACCATCCGCACCAATCTGCAATATGCCCGGCTGGAGGCTTCGCAGGAGGAACTGGAAGCGGCTTGCCGCATCGCCAATATCCACGAATTTATCCAGGCGCTGCCGGAAGGCTATGATACCATTGTTGGCGAGCGCGGGTATCGCTTGAGCGGCGGTGAGAAGCAGCGTATTGCGCTGGCGCGGGTGATCCTCAAGAATCCACGCATCCTGGTATTGGATGAGGCCACCAGCAGCCTGGACAGCGAATCCGAGGCGCTGATTCGGGACGCGCTCGACAAAGTGCTGGCCCAACGCACCAGCATTGTCATCGCGCATCGCCTGAGCACCATCCTGGCAGCCGATCTCATTTTGGTGATGGATCGGGGAAAGATCGTAGAGCGCGGTACCCACGCCTCGCTGCTGGCAGCAGAGGGGTTGTATGCCAACCTGTATCAAATGCAGTTCCGAAGTGATCGCTCCTGAGGCGAAGAGCGCCTTGCCGCGCCCCGCCCAGAGCAACACTGAAGGCGTCGCGTCGCCCTGAGCGCGCAGCTCGCCCAACTGCACCTGCTTGTTGTTTTGGGCTATGGCGTCTTGATGTTACGGCGCCCGGCCGCCCCGAAAGTTCCCCCTCAGAACTGCCTCAGTACGCCCGGCCGAAGAGCGCCACCTCGTGAGCCTCACGTCCCGTGTAGACGCACGTCCCACTTCCACCCGGCTGCTCCAACGGGATGCAGCGGATGGTGGCCCTGGTCTCTTCCTTGATGCGCGCCTCGTCCTCGCGGTCGCCGGCCCACCAGGCGCGGGCGAAACCCGTCTCCACCGCCTCTTGAAGCTCCGCATACGTGCGCACGTCGTAAATGTGGCTGTCGCGGAAGGCGAGCGCCTTCTGGTAAATCGCCTGCTGAATGGTCGTCAGCAAGCCGGGCACCGTCATCTCGATCTCCGCCGACGAGAGCAAGGTCTTGCCCTCGCGGCCGGGTTGATCGCGGCGAGCGGCCATCACCGTGCCGTGGGTGATGTCGCGCGGCCCGAGCTCCAACCGCAGGGGAACGCCACGCATCTCCCAATCGTTGAACTTCCAGCCGGCAGAGGCCGTGTCGCGATCATCCAGATGCACGCGGCAGACGCGCTGTAACCGCTGACGCAGAGCGCGCGCCGCCTCCAGCACCGCCACCCGCTCTTCTTCCTTCCGCCAGATGGGGACGATGACCACCTGAATGGGCGCCAATCGCGGCGGCAACACCAACCCCTGATCATCGCCGTGCGCCATCACGATGGCCCCGACCATGCGCGTGCTCAGCCCCCACGAAGTCGTCCAGGCAAATTGCTGGACGTTGTTCTCGTCGAGGAATTTGATATCAAAGGCCCTGGCGAAATTCTGCCCCAGGAAATGGCTGGTGCCGGATTGCAGCGCCTTGCCGTCCCTCATCATCGCCTCGATGGTGTAACTGGTCACCGCGCCGGCAAATTTCTCGCTCTCGCTCTTGCGGCCGGGGAGCACGGGAATCGCCGCCTCGTTGATAGCGAAATCGGCATACACGCCGAGCATCCGCAGCGTTTCCTCGACGGCCTCCTCCCGCGTGGCGTGCGCTGTGTGCCCCTCCTGCCACAGAAATTCCGCCGTGCGCAGGAACAGGCGCGTCCGCAGTTCCCAACGCACCACATTGGCCCACTGATTGATCAGCAATGGCAAATCGCGGTACGACTGCACCCACTTGGAATACATGTAGCCGATAATGGTCTCGGAGGTCGGGCGCACCACCAACGGCTCGGCGAGCTCCTCCCCGCCGCCGTGTGTGACGACCGCCAGCTCCGGCGCGAAACCCTCCACGTGCTCGGCCTCTTTTTCCAGAAAGCTCATGGGGATGAACAAGGGGAAATAGGCGTTGACGTGCCCCGTTTCCTTGAAGCGGCGATCCAGCTCGTCGTGGATGTGCTCCCAAAGCGTGTACCCATACGGCTTGATGACCATGCAGCCCCGCACCGGCGAATAATCGGCCAGATCGGCTTTCTGCACGATCTCGTTATACCATTTCGAGAAATCCTCATGCTGTGGCGTCAAAAAATCGGCCATGTCGCACCTCGTCCGTCAGGAATGGGGCCATTATACGCGAAGCTGCGCTTTTGGGAAGGGAGCGCGCCTCCACACGTGTCCACGTGCTCACGTCAAAACTGGCTGAGCCGTCCGAAGCTGATGCCGTCAGCGCGCCACTCGATCAGGCGGAAGGGGTAGACGTTGACCACGTCGGTAGCGGCATAGCGCGTGTGCCATGCCTGTGGGCCGTAGATGTGCTTGTGCCCGTGAAGCAGCAATCGCGGGCGACAACGGCGCATCAGGGGGAGCAAAGCCTTAAAGCCCAGATGCGCCGGGTCCGGGCCGTCGTGAATCCCCGCAGGGGGCGCGTGCGTGATCAGGATGTCCAAATAGCGCCCGTAGCGCAGCCGGTTCCACGTCAGGCGCAGGGTCAGCCTGGCAACCCGCAGCGCCATCTCCTGCTGCGTCGCCTGATAGGACGCCTGAGGAAGATAACGCACGCAACCTTCCAGGCCGGCAAGCAGCAGCCCGCTGTGTCGCAAGCGCGCCGTGCGACGATCCAGGTTCTGCAGCCCGGCCGGTTCCGCGAGCACCCCCTCGCGGCCCTCTTCGCGGACGTCGTGATTGCCGTGCACGTAGAAGGCCGCGGGCGGATTGAGGGCAGTGACGAGGAAATCGAGGTAAGAATAGGGCAGATCCCCGCAGCTCAGCAGCAGGTCCACCGGGCCCACCACCGCTTGGACCCGAGGCTGATACAGGATCCGCGCCGTCGCATCGCTGACTGCCAGAATCCGCAAGGGCGGTGAAGCCGGGAAAGTCATGTCCCGCCAGCCGAAGGCGTGCGCGGCCCAAAGCGACGATAGTTCACCGCCAGTTTGTCCACGATCGCCTGCTCCAGGTCTATGCCGGTGAGATACGCCAGCTGCAAAAGGTAGAGCGCCACGTCCGCCAGCTCCTCCGCCAGCGCCTCGCTCTGCGCCTCCTCACCCCACTGAAAATGCTCCAGGACTTCCGCGGCTTCGAGGGAGAGGGAAATGGCGATGTTGCGCGGTGTTTGGGCAAAAGGACTCTCGGGCTCATACCAGCCCATCGCGGTCACAAAGGCATTCATGGCATCGGTCAGCTCTTTGACATCCATTAGGGCGCACCTTGAGTGAATTTCAATGCACGGGGATCAGCCTTAGTATACGGTAAAACCGGGCGCAGGCAACAAAAAGCCCCTCGCAGAGCGTGCGAGGGGCCGGACCATCGCGATCAACCGTTCCAGCGGCGCAGCATCTCAACCAGCAAGCGCACGCCGAAGCCGGCGCCGCCCCTGGGAATGTAAGGGCGGTCGTCATCCGCCAATCCCTGCGCGGCCATGTCAATGTGAGCCCAGGGGATCCCTTCGGGGACGAATTTGCTCAGGAAAAAGCCCGCCGTGATGCAGCCCCCTGCCCGACTGCCGACATGACACACGTCCGCGACGTCGCTCTTGAGCTGCTCGCCGTATTCCTCAAAGAGCGGCATGGGCCAGACCCGGTCATAGGACGCCTCGCCGGCAGCCCGCAAGCGCGCCACGAGAGCCTCATCGCCCATGACCGCAGCCGCCGGCGTCCCCAACGCCACGGCCTGCGCGCCCGTAAGGGTAGCGATATCCACGATCGCCTGCGGCTTGAACGTCCCCGCGTAGGTCAGCGCATCAATGAGGAGCATCCGCCCCTCGGCGTCGGTGCTGTGGATTTCCACCGTGAGCCCCTTGAGGGATTTGACCACGTCGCCGGGCTTGCTGGCAAGCGCATCGGGCATGTTCTCGGTGAGCGGCGCCAGGCCCACCACGCGCAGCGGCAAATTCAACTGCGCCGTCGCACACAACGCGCCGATCACCGCCGCCGCCCCCGCCATGTCGTCCTTCATCTTCCACAAATCCTGCGACGGCTTGATGGAAATGCCGCCGGAGTCGAAAGTAATGCCCTTGCCGACCAGGACCACGGCGGGCAGGTCCTCGCGGCCGGCGTTGTGCTCCAAAATCACCATCTTCGCCGGCTCGCCGCCGCCCTTGTTTACCGAAAGGAAGGCGCCCATCCCCAGCGCTTCGATCTCCGCCTTCTCCATGATGCGGCATTGCAGGCCGACAGCTTCCGCCAGGGTCCGCGCCGTCTCCGCAATCGTGGAGGGCGTAGCGAGGTTGGCGGGACGGTTGATCAGGTCCCGTGCCAGGCACGTCGCCTCGGCGATGACACGCCCGGCCGCCGCGCCCGCTTCGAGCGCCGCAAGCTTCGCCGGATCGAATTCCACCAGCGTCAGCGTCTCCACGTTGGGGCGCACGTCTTCCAGCTGGGTCTTGAGTTCCTGGTAGCGATACAGCCCCAAAATCGTCCCCTCGACCACGGCCTGCGCGGCAGTTTCCATCTCAATAGCGCCCACTCCCGCGCCGTGAACGATCGTGTGGAGCTGCGTCACGCCCAGGTCGCGGGCCTTGCGCGCCGCCGTCGCCGCCGCCTGACGAATGCCCTCGACGGTGAATTTTTCCGCCTTGCCCAGCCCGACCACCACTACGCGCCGGGCCGGCAGGCTTCCCGCCGGATAGAGCACTGCCACTTCGTTGCGCTTGCCGCGGAAATCGCCGGCAGCGATCAGCGCCCGAATCGCGCCGCCGAGCGCCGCGTCCACCGCTCCGGTCGCGCCGTCCGGCGTCGTCACCCCTTCAAAGAGGTTGACGACAATGGCCTGGGCTTCCTGATCTTGAATCTTACCTACCGTGGTCTGTATTTGCATAGGTTGCTCCTCAAAAGGTCTCACAGATGATCCACCGGCAACGCCGTCCGGCGCGTAATCACTTCGGAAAAGGCGTTGGGGAACGCTGTCGTTAACCGCTGCACATGCTCATGCAGCTGTGCACGCAGAAATTGACCGCTTGCCGGATCTTCGGCGAAAGTGGTCAAGAGCAATTCAAAAATCGCGTTGACTTCGGAATTCTCGACCGAATGCGCCAGCTGGTACGCTTCTTCGAGGTCGCTTACCCTTCTGGCTCTCTCGACGATGTCTTTACGAGCATTCCCCTCGGCTTTCTGCAGCATGAGCGGCTCTGCGGGCGAATCCAACACCTCCGGCGCCAGACGCTCACGCAACCGCTCCAACGTGCGCGCATGGACGGTCTCCTCATGAGCCATCTCGTGCCAGAAGCGAGCCACTTCGGGGTACGGCGCGAAGCGTTGGGCCAAAATCAAATACATCGCCTCCGCCGCATTTTCTGCCGCCGTTGCCAGGATAAAAAGATGAGTAACTGTGTCTGTGTCTGCCATGCGTTTTCCCGTTCCTTTATCATAAGGCCATCGCGGCGAGCTCCCAAGTGACAAGTTTCCTTCAATCCCCGCTGACTGACCGCCGCAGCGAACAGGGCGGGATGCGGGACATCGCCGCTGCCCTATGGATGTCTGCCCCAGCGATCACCGATGCTGTGGAAAACCAAACATTCCCATTATAGCACAAAACTGAATAACGTCCCCCCGCGCCGGCCATTTCCGTGTTATAATGGCAGGTTGCAACAGAGAAAGGCAGTCTAAGACATGGTAAGTGAGATGTTGATCGTGCGTGGTGCACGCGAACACAATCTGAAAAACATCACGGTGGAGATCCCGAAAAACAAGCTCGTCGTCATCACCGGGCTATCCGGCTCCGGAAAATCCTCCCTGGCGTTCGATACCATCTTCGCCGAGGGGCAGCGACGCTACATCGAGTCGCTCAGCGCCTACGCGCGGCAATTCCTCGGCCAGATGAACAAGCCCGACGTGGAATCCATCGAGGGCCTCAGTCCGGCGATCGCTATTGATCAGAAGGGCGTCTCCCACAATCCGCGCTCCACCGTCGGCACCGTCACCGAGATTTACGATTACTTGCGGCTGCTCTACGCCCGCATCGGCGTGCCCCACTGTCCCCAATGTGGACGCGCTGTGACCCGGCAAAGCGCGCAAGAGATTGTGGACGCGATCCTCGGAATGCCGCCGGCCACGCGGCTGCAGGTCCTCGCGCCGCTGGTCCGCGGGCGCAAGGGGCACCATCGTCCCACCTTCGATGAGGTGCGCAAGTTGGGCTTCGCGCGCGTGCGCGTGGACGGCGAAACCCGCGAGCTCGACGAGGTCCCGGAGCTCGATCGCTACAAGCTCCATGACATCGAGGCCGTCGTGGATCGCCTCGTCATCCCCGACCCCGAAGAGGACCCCGAGTCGGCCTACCGCGATTTCGTCAGCCGCGTCACCGACTCTGTCGAAACCTCGTTGCGCCTGGGCGAGGGGGTCATGATCGTGGAGGTGGTGCGCTCCCCGGCTCCGGACGCGCAGGCGCCCGGCGATGTGCTCTTTTCGGAAAACCTCGCCTGCCCGGTGTGCGGCATCAGCCTGCCGGAAATCGAGCCACGCACGTTCTCGTTCAACAGCCCGCACGGCGCCTGTCCCGCCTGTCAGGGGCTGGGCTACAAACTCGAGCTCGACCCGGCGCTGATCGTCCCCAATCCCGACCGCTCGCTGCGCGAGGGCGCCATCGCCATTGGCGTCGCCGAAGATCAGGAGAGCTACACCTTCCAACAACTGGAAAACGTCAGCCGGCACTACCACATTGACCTGGACAGGCCCTGGCGGGAGCTCTCCCCCACCGAGCAGCGCCTCATCCTTTACGGCTCGGGGACGGACGTCGTGCCGATGCATTTCGAGGGTCCCAACGGGGTCTGGGAGAGGCAGCGCCCCTACGAAGGCATCGTGCCTGGCCTGCAGCGGCGTTACGACGAGACCACGTCCGATTACATCCGCGCCAAGATCGAGGAGGCGATGAGCCGCACGCCCTGCAAGGAATGCGGCGGGACGCGCCTGCACGAGATCGCGCGCGCCGTGACCGTGGCGGGGGAAGCCATCCACGAAGTCTCCGCCTGGCCCGTGCAACGGCTGCAAGCGTGGGTGGAACGGCTGCTCGAGCCCGGCGACCTGAGTCGGAAGGACGCGACCATCGCCGAACGCCCCTTGCGCGAGATCTACAACCGCATCACTTTCCTGGTGAATGTGGGGCTGGATTACCTCAGCCTCAGTCGCGCCGCCAACACGCTCTCCGGCGGCGAGGCGCAGCGGATCCGCCTGGCGACGCAGGTAGGCTCCCGACTCACCGGCGTGCTCTACGTGCTCGATGAACCGAGCGTCGGCCTGCATCAGCGCGATACCGCTCGCCTCATCCACACCCTCAAGGAGATGCGCGACCTGGGGAACACGGTCCTGGTGGTCGAACACGATGATGAGACCATCCGCGCCGCCGATTGGATCGTGGACCTGGGACCCGGCGCGGGCGAACACGGCGGCGAAGTCATCGTCGCCGGGCCGCTGGAAACCATTCTGGCGCATCCCACCTCGCAGACAGGCGCCTATCTTTCGGGGCGCCGCTGCATCCCCGTCCCCCAACATCGGCGCCAGGGCAACGGCAAGGCGCTGGAGATTCGCGGCGCGCGGGCCAACAATCTAAAAAACATCACCGTGCGTCTCCCGTTGGGACTGTTCATCTGTGTGACGGGCGTCTCCGGTTCGGGCAAAAGCACGCTGGTGGTCGAGACGCTCTATCAACGCCTGGCGCAGATTCTCAACGGCTCCCGCGAACCGGCCGGCGAGGTAGATGACATCACGGGGCTGGAGTACCTGGACAAAGTCATCAACATTGACCAGAGTCCTATCGGGCGGACGCCGCGCTCCAATCCGGCAACGTATGTGGACCTCTTCGGACCCATTCGGGAGCTCTTTGCCGCGCTGCCGGAATCGAAGATTCGCGGCTACAAAGCCGGGCGCTTTTCCTTCAACGTCAAGGGGGGCCGCTGTGAAGCCTGTCAGGGACAGGGCACGCTCCGCATCGAGATGCAGTTCCTGCCGGAAGTCTACGTCCCCTGCGATGTCTGTCACGGGACGCGCTACAACCGCGAGACGCTCCAGGTGCGTTACAAGGGGCTGAACATCGCCGAAGTGTTGGAGCTGACGGTGAGCGAGGCGCTGGAGTTCTTCGCGCCCTTTCCCGCCATCGTCAAGCGGTTGCAGACGTTGAACGATGTGGGCCTGGGGTACATTCGCCTGGGGCAATCTGCCACCACACTTTCCGGTGGCGAGGCGCAGCGGGTCAAACTTTCCAAGGAGCTCTCCAAACGCGCGACGGGGAAAACGCTCTACATCCTCGATGAGCCGACGGTGGGCCTTCATGCCGCCGACGTGGATCGCCTGATTCAGGTGCTCCAACGGCTCGCGGATGCCGGCAACACGATCCTGGTCATCGAACACAATCCCGATGTGATCAAAGTGGCCGATTGGATCATTGACCTGGGGCCGGAAGGAGGGGATGCCGGCGGCGAGGTGATCGCGGAGGGCACGCCCGAAACTGTGGCGGAAGCGCCTGCCTCACACACCGGGAAGTACCTCCAGCGCTGGTTGCGCGGCGACTGCAATGGCTGAGCAGCTCAGGGCGTCAGCGGCGTTGCCGTGACCGTGGGCGGTTCCGGCGCCGCAGTCGGCGTCTCCGTCGGCGTAGGGGTCGCCGTCGGAGCCGGCGTGTCCGTGGGCGGCGGCACTGGCGTCTCCGTCGGCGTGGGCGAACTGGTAGGCGTGGGCGTCTCCGTGGGCGTGGCGGTCGGCGAACCGGTGGGCGTGGGCGTCTCCGTAGGCGTGGGCGAACCGGTCGGCGTTGGCGTGGCAGTCGGTGAACCGGTGGGCGTGGGCGTCTCCGTGGGCGTGGGCGAACCGGTCGGCGTTGGCGTGGCAGTCGGCGAACCGGTGGGCGTGGGCGTCTCCGTGGGTGTGGGCGAACCGGTCGGAGTCGGTGTGCCGGTCGGCGTGGGCGTCTCCGTCGGTGTCGGCGTCCAGGTAGGCGGCAGCGGCGACGGCGTCGGCGTCATGATCATGACGGGCGGCAAAAACAACCCCTGGCCTTCGTAGATCATGTAGCCGCTGAGGCAGTTGGCAAAGCGAATCGCTTCGATGGTAGTGCCATAGCGGCGCGCGAGACTGAACAGCGTGTCGCCCCGCAGCACATAGACCAACCGCCATCCCAAGGGTGGGCCGCAGAGATAGGGGCGCGGCGTTGACGTCATCACAATCGCGGGCGGCAGGTAGATGAGATCCCCCGCAGCCACTTCTTCCCCACCCAGGCAATTCGCCTGCATGAGCAGGAAAGCGCTGGCGCCACTTCGCGCCGCCAACATCATCAGCGTCTCTCCCGAGCGGACGAAATACGGCACCCAGCCCGCGGGCGTGAGGCACTGAGAGACCAGCGGAGAGCGCGGCGTCGGCGTCGCGATGGCCGTAGGAGCAAAAAGACCTGTGGGCGTCGGCGAGGGGAAAGACGTGGGATACAGGGTCGGCGTCGGCGCGTAGGCGATGCGCGTAGGTCGGCTCACCCGCAGCTGGGGATCGAGCTGACTCAAGCCGATGCTGCCCAGGATGAGAGCGGCCAGCATCACGACCGCGCCCAGGACACCGGCCAGACGCGCCACTTCCCCCCGCGCCCTCATGGTCACTTCCCCTGTAGATAAGCCGGCAACGTCACATGGAAAGTGCTGCCGACGCCAGGCTGCGTCTCGACCCAAATCCGCCCGCCGTTGGCCTCGACCAGCGTCTTGGCCACTGCCATGCCGACGCCCGTTTCCCCCATCCCTGCCACCAGCGGCTGTCCGGCGCGATAGAAACGGCGGAACACCTTGGGGAAATCCTCTTGAGCGATGCCGCCCCCTGTGTCCGTCACCGTCATGTGGATAGAAAGCGGCTGCTCCCCCTCAGCCGGTTGCGTCTCGCTGTGAATCAGCACCTCCGTGCCCTGCTGCGAGCACAGCGCGGCGTTGGAAAGCAAGCGCAGCATGACCTGGTAGAGGCTGTCGCGGTCCGCCTTGATGGGCGGCAACTCGGGCGGCAGGTCCATCCGCACCGCCAACCGCCGTTCGCGGAACCGTGCGGAAAGGCCCACCACCGCCTCCTCGATGATGCTGATCAAATTCACCGGCTCCGGCGTGAGTTCGATGACGCGCGCATCGGGTGACGCCGTCTGGATCAAGTCGTTGAGCAATTGCCCCATCTGCTCCACGTTGGCGCGAACCCGTTCCAGGAACTGTTGTTGCATGTCGGTGAGGATGCCCGCTTGCTCCCCCAACAGCAGCGCCGTATAGCCACTGATGGAGGTCATCGGGGTGCGGAATTCGTTGGCGATGCCGACGATGGCTTCCTGGCGCTCGGCAAAACTCTCTTCGGGGCGCAGGGTCACCACCAACACCTCGGGGCGCGCATCGCGCCCGGTGAGCGCGACCAGATCCGCCTCGAGGGTCTTCCCATCTACCTGCAGCGTGAGATGGCTCCGCCGGCGCGCGTCGGGCTCTGGCGAAAGCAGCTCGTTGATGGCGGCGGCCCACTGCGGATTGGGATAAGCGCCATCGAGCGGGATGCCGGAGACCTCCCCTTGCGGGAGATGCAACAGCTGGCGCGCGAGCGCATCCGCCATCACGATCGTCCCGCCGGCGTCGGCGATCAGCAGCCCCAACAACATGCCGGCAGGCGTCGCCTGAGCCGTCTGCAGCTGCGTGTGAAGATTCTCCAATTCTCGAATCAACAGACGCCGCTCGTCCAGCAACTGCTCCAGGCGCGAGCGCGTCTTCGCCAGCTCCTCGCCCAGGCGGTTGCGGTCCTGGAGCAACATGTCCCGATCGCGGACCAGTTCCCGCACCTCATTTTGCCAGAATTCCAGCTCCGTGGAGGAGGGTTGCGAGCGCTCCTCCAGCTGCACATGCAGACGGGCGATTTCGCGCCCACGATCTTCCAGTTCCTGCTGCAGCGCCGACACTTCCTCGCTAAGGCGGGCGATTTCGGGGTTGGCAGCGTTGAGGGCCGCTGCGTAATCCTCGTTCGATTCGCGCAGGCTGAAGATCGAGCCGCCCTGCTGCTGCACCCGCTCGATGGCGCCAGCCAGCAACGCCGCCGTGAGTTGCGGCATCACCAGCGCCTCCGGCGACCAGGAGCGCCCGCTATCGGGATTACCCAGCAACAACATCCCCACTTTCTTTTCGCCGCTCGACAGCGGCAGGACTGCCAGAGGCCCCGCCTCGCGGAAGCCGAATTCGCCGAACAACGTCTTCAGCCAGGCAGGGAGCGACTTGCCTTGAACGACGCGGAGCTCGTTGGCCTGCCAGGCGTCCTCCAACACCTCGTAGTCCGACAAATCCAGCACGGGATATTCCAATACCCCCAGCGGCGGATGTTGGGCCACGACGCGCAGTCGAGGCGGATCGAGCGCGTCGGTCAGGGCGATCACGCAGAGTTCCACCTCGAGCAAGTGCGCCAGCCGCGAAGAGGCGACCATCAGCGCCGGCTCCAGCTCCCGCGCGGATTCGATGCCCCCAAACAGTGCCTGGAAGCCGTTGAAGTCGAGCGAGGAGGGCACGGCGCCTGCCGGTTGGCGGCGGGGGCGTCCCTCCGCCGGCCGGGTCAACGGGGCGGTGTTGAAGTTTGCGTACAGGGTCCGCTGCACAAAGACGGCCAGAAGCGGGAAGACGATCAACGCCGTGAGACGGGCCCATCCCGAAATGTGCAGGCTGAGATCGGCCCAGCCCAATTGCAGCCCGTGTCCTATCAGCCAGAGCGCCACGGCGCCGACGGCCCATTCCCACTCCGGCGGGCGCAGCATCAGGCAGGAGAGCAACGCCAGGGCCAGCGCTCCGAGGGCGAGGTATTCCCACATCCAGGCTCCCCAGGTCGCGTTGTAAGCGACCGTCTGTCCCGCCTGCGGCAGCCAGAAGTAGAGATCGTAAGCGCAGAAGCCAATCGTCGCCAGCAACAGGATGATAAGCACCCAACTTTGCCAGCGCGCGGCCCGGTCACTCCACAAGGCCCACAGCACCAGGAGCGTCCCGGCGACCTCGATCAGGCGTTCCAGCGGCGGCAGCCATGTTGCCGGGGACAGCACCTCGGCCAGCCCCAACAGCCCGAAGAGGATCAGCACAACCCGGCCAGCCAGCATCCCGCCCAACGCCCAGAGCCAGCGTCGCGGCGCCGGCGCCTCCGGTGCGGCCCGGCGCATCAGCGACGCCGGGAGCAAGGCCTGCTGCAAGGCAAACAACGTCACCAGGAAATAAACCAGATCTCCAGGCGGTTGCACCAGCAAATCAATCGCTGCGGTAAAGATGCTCATCAGGGCCTCTCGGCAAGTTTCCGGAACAGGCTGGGAATCTCAAAAGTACTGTCATCATGATTATAGGACAAAGGAACAAAGTGACAAGATCAAGCGTCTTATAAAGATGAGGCGGAGCGGTTCAACCTGGCGTCGAGCGGCCAGGCGGCGATTGATGAACCTTTGCGATTCGTAGCTTTTGGCCCTCCCCCCAGTGCGTGCAGGGGAAGACAGAGAGAAAATGGGAATAATGGCTCCGTCTTCTCCGTCGGGGAGCCATTTAACCAAATTGATGTATAATATATTTTCGTCAGCGAACGAGGCAAAGGCGTTAAGTGGCCTCGCGCCGGGCTGAACATCAAAGCCCGCTTCAACAAGCTATTTCGGGACGGTTCAGGAATGTGACTGCAAGATGAACTGTCCTGCCAGGAGAAAGAAAATGCGGTGGTGGAAAGGGTTTTATGGGTTGGCGATCCTCGTCGCGCTGCTGTGGCCGCGCCCGGTAGGGGCAGCCTCGCCGGCGCCATTCTGGCCGTATGCTTCCTTTGTCACTGCTGACGGGACCGATTTGTGTGGGCCGAAAAACACGCTCCGCCGCCCCGATGGGTGTCCCGCCTATCTTCCCGCAAGCCGCAAGGCGCGAGCCGAGTTTTTGCGCTCGCAGCTGCCCGATCCCCTGCCGCAGTTGAACGTGGAGCCGCTCGAGGCCCCCGAAAATGCGGTCACGCAATACACCTTCGCCTACGTGACCAACCTGCCGGCCCCCACTTACAATCATCCGTTGGAAGCCGGGGCGGGGATAGAACCCCGGCGGCAATTCCTGGCGGGCGATAACTGGGTGAGCGTGCTCGGCAAGACGGATTACAACGGCGAGACGTGGTATGAAATCAACCCCGGGGAGTTCATTCAGGGGCAACACCTGCGGTTCGCCAATCCTTCGCACTTCAGCGGCGTGGTGCTGCAAGAACAGCCCCTCTATCCCTTCGGCTGGATCAATCGCCAGACTCAGACGGCCGCCCTTCCCGGCGGCGCGTTGGATGGAGCTTCCCTCAGCCGCTATCAGCTCGTTTCCCTCTACGCTCAGGACATTGTGGGCGCCAGCCTGTGGTACATGATCGGCCAGGATCAGTGGGTGGAACAATCCTTCGTCTCGCGGGTGGATGTGTCCCCGCGTCCGGAGGGCGTGGGGCCGGGTGAAAAATGGATCGAAATCAACACCTTCGAGCAGACCCTGGCGGCTTACGAAGGCGACCGGATGGTCTTTGCCACGCTGGTTTCGACGGGACGGCGCGGCACCTGGACCCCCAACGGCCTGAATCGCATCTGGGCGAAGCTGCCAACGACCCCCATGAGCAACCAGGACGTGGCTCCCAGCAGTCCGGCGTGGTATTATCTCGAAGATGTGGAATGGACGCAGTACTTTTCCGGCGCTTATGCGCTTCACGCGGCCTACTGGCATGACGCCTTCAGCTTCACACGCAGCCATGGCTGTGTGAATCTGTCCCCGCTGGATGCGCGCTGGCTCTTCGAGTTCACCTCGCCCGTGACGCCCCCCGATGCCCGCCTGACGCTCAGCAGCGACGCCAATCCCGGCACCTGGGTGTGGGTGCACATGACTCCGCCCATCCCCACCCTGACGCTTGGACAGTAAGGTCAACCGCCTCACACGGGTCAGATACCACATCTGACCCGTGTTGTGTATTCAGGTGTTGACTTCCCTTTCGCCTGTGTTAAGCTGCGGCGCATGGAGCTATCCGCAACCGACCTCGACTATCTGGCAGCTCACCGCGAGGACGCGCAGGCCGCTTTGCTGACCTGGTTTGCCGCGCATGCGCGCCTCCTCCCCTGGCGCGAGGCCCGCACCCCCTACCGCGTATGGATTTCGGAGATCATGCTGCAACAGACGCAGGTGGAGACGGTGCAGGGATACTTCGAGCGCTTCATGGAACGCTTCCCCACCCTCGAAGCGCTGGCGGCGGCCCCCCTGGAGGCCGTGCTCAAAGTGTGGGAAGGGCTGGGCTACTACAGCCGGGCGCGCGCGCTTCATCGCGCGGCGCAAACGGTGCAGGAACGCCATCAAGGGCAGCTGCCGGCCGACCTGGACGCGCTTCGCGCTCTCCCCGGCATCGGCCCCTACACCGCCGGCGCCATCGCCAGCCTGGCATTCGAGTTGCCCGTCCCCGCCGTGGATGGCAACGTGCGGCGCGTCCTGGCCCGCGTGCTGACGCTGGCCGACCCCCGGCCGGCGCTCCTGGAAGCCGCCGTGCGCGCCTGGCTGCCCGCTGAAAAAGCCGGCGCGTTCAACGAGGCGCTCATGGAGCTCGGGGCGCTCGTCTGCCACCCGCAGCGCCCTCAGTGCGCCGAGTGTCCCTGGCGCGATCTGTGCCGCGCCCGCGCGCTGGGCCAGCCGGAAGAATTCCCCCTCAAAAAGCCGCGCAAGGCGCTGCCGCACTACGACGTCGTCGCGGCCGTGACGGTGCGGGAGGATCGCCGGGTGCTGGTCGCCCAACGCCGCCCCCAGGACATGCTTGGCGGATTGTGGGAGTTCCCCGGCGGCAAGCGGGAGGACGGCGAGACGCTAGAGGCCGCGCTGCGTCGCGAGCTGCAGGAGGAAATGGGCGTCACCCTCGAAGTGGGTGAACAAGTGACCGTCGTCCGCCATGCCTACACCCATTTCCGCATCACGCTCTACGCTTTTGAATGTCGGCTGGTCGCCGGCGAGCCGCAATGCCTGGAGTGCGCCGACTTCCGGTGGGCGGCACTCGATGAGCTGGCCACGCTGCCGATGGCCGTGACAGACCGCCACATTGCCCGCGTCGTGGAACAACGACTGACCTCGAAGGAGTGATCATGCGTCTCGGAATTGACCTGCGCCTGCACGCTTACGCTCCAGGCGGCATCGCGACCTACAGTCAACGGCTCGCGGAGCACCTGGCTCCCCTGCTCCCGCCCGACGCGCTGTGGCTGTTGCCGCACCGCAAGGAGACACAGCCCCTCGCCTTGCCGGGGACGCGCACCCGCCGTCTGTGGACCCCGCCGCATCACCGCTGTGAGCGCTGGACCTTGGGCGCCGAAATCTGCCCCCTGCGGCTGGACCTGCTGCACAGCACGGATTTCATTCCCCCCGCCTGGGGCGCGCGCCGCTTCGTCATCACGGTCCATGATCTCACCTTCCTGCACTACCCGCAATATCTCACCGCCGAGGCGCGCCGCTATTACAATGCTCAAATCGCCTGGGCCGTAGCGCGGGCCGACGCCATCATCGCCGTCTCGCGCGCCACGCAACGCGATCTGGAAACCTGCCTCGCGGTGCCGCCGGAGCGCGTCACGGTCACCTACGAGGCTGCCGACGCGCGTTTCCATCCCCTGCCGGAGGCGGAGGTGACCGCAGGTCTGCGGCGTTACGGACTGGCGCGGGATTATCTGCTGTTCGTGGGGACGTGGGAGCCGCGCAAGAATCTGCCGGGGCTGTTGGAAGCGCTGGCGCTGCTCCATGCGCAGGGGGAACGACGGACGCTGGTCATTGTGGGGCGACCGGGCTGGCTATACGACGAGATTTTCCAGCGCGTGCAAACGCTGGGACTTGAGCCGTGGGTGCGTTTCATCGAAAGAGTCCCGCCCGATGATCTGGTCAGCCTCTACAACGGCGCGTTGCTGCTGGCGCTGCCTTCCTTCTATGAAGGTTTCGGGCTGCCAGCCCTGGAGGCGCTGCAATGTGGGACGCCGGTGGTGGTGGCCGATCGCGCCAGCCTTCCCGAGGTCGTCGGCGAGGCGGGGCTGCGCATCAATCCCGACGATCCCGCGACGCTGGCAGCTGCCTGCCGGCAGTTGGCGCAGGATGCCGGTCTGCGCGAACGCTTGCGGCGCGCGGGGTTGGAGCAGGCAGCGCGCTTCAGCTGGGACAGGATGGCGCGCGAGACGCTCGCCATCTATCGGCGCGTGCTGGATATGCCGGGCGCTTGAGAGGCGCGGTTCAACCCTGCCCCAAGGGGAAGACACGCAGGGCCGTGTACTCGGCGCCGGTCGGGCGGAGCTCGCTGCGAAACAGGACAATCTGCCGCGGGGATTCTTCGCCGAGCGACTCCAACGTGAACCGTCCGACGGCCTCGCCGACCCGGCGGGCGACGTCGCTGCCGGAGTCACGGTTCACGCGCCCCAGCGTGAGGTGAGGCGTGAACGCCCGGTCCTCCGGCTGAAAACCCAGGCTTGCCAGGGCCGCATTCACCGCACGGTGCAGCGGCGCCAGGGTCCCCGCCGTGTCGCGCACCCCCACCCAAATCACGTTCGGGCGAGTGAGATTAGGAAAGGCGCCTACACCGCCAACCGTGAACTGCAACGGCTGCGCCGCCTGCGCCACCGGGGTCAGCACGCGCTCGATGTCAGCGACGCGAGCAGAGGGCGTCTCTCCCAGGAAAAACAACGTCAGATGAATGCCCTCCGTTTTCACCCAGCGCACCGCGCCGACGGGACAGAGCCGCTGCAGATCGCGTTGCGCGCGCGCCAGGCCGGCGTGCAAGGGCTGAGACAAGGGCACCGCGACAAATGTGCGTAACATCTCCGCTGTGGGCATTGCAACCTCCAGATACGTAATGCGTGATGCGTAATCCGTAAGTGATCTTCTCAGCGAATCGGCGAGTCAGCGAATCAGCGGATCTTACGTTCCCACGTTCATACGTTCGCACGTTCCCACGTTCGCACGTTCC
>JAGPHL010000225.1 GCA_018055515.1 Anaerolineae bacterium | reverse complement strand
ATCGGGCAGCCGCCGGCGATTGTGCAAGTGCAGCTCCTCAGCGCGGAGCCCATCGGAGAGTTGCGCTTGGAGCTCAACACCGGCGTCCCGCAGCTGCAGGTTGTGGACGCCGATGCTGAGACGCCGGGTATTCAGGTCGCCCTGGCGGCGTTGCCGGCGGGGGCAGCGGTGCCGCAATTGGAAGTGGATGCTGCAGGCGTCGTGCGATTGCGCTTGCAGAACTACCCGGCTACCGGCCCCGATCTGCAAAACCTGTTGTTGTTTCAGGTGCAGGGAGTGACGGCGGGTGTGGCTTCGATCTATGTGCAGAACGCTGAAGCTTTGGCGGCGGATGGCGTCCCTCTGCTTGTGGATTGGGGGGAGATGGCGTTGGTGCAGGTGCAGCCTGCAGGAGCGGCGGAAGCTCCGCTGCCGACAGTGCCGCCGCCAGAGACGTCTGCTCCTTCGACGTCGGACAACGCCGCGGGAGGGCTCGCTCCTGGAATCTACTACCGCATTCGGCGCGGACAGAACCTGTTCCGCCTCTCGCGCGCCTTCGGCGTGTCCGTTGAGGCGATCATGCAGACCAACGGCATCACCGACACGCGCCATGTCCCCGCCGGTAGGATATTGCATATTCCGGCGCCGTCTCCCAAGGGGCAGGCCGCGTACCTGGTGGGGCCGGACGAGACGCTTTACGGCATCGCGACCGCGTTTGGGGTGACGGTGGAGCAGCTGGCGCAGCAAAACGCCATCGCGCCGCCCTATTTGCTCCAGGCGGGCATGTATCTGATCCTGCGTCCCTGAGACCGCGGCGCGAAATTCAACAGCGGTTTTGTGGTAAAATGGAGGGGCCATCGGCTTAGGCCGCGGCTTCGATCTGAGGGAGGATGTCATCATGGACGACGTTACACCGGAATCAGGAACAGGCGCGAGGGAAATCCCCGATCCGAAGGATTTCATCCGCGAGATCATCAATGAGGATCTGCGCACGGGGCGCTTTGGCGGACGGGTATGCACGCGCTTCCCGCCCGAACCGAATGGCTATCTGCACATCGGGCATGGCAAATCCATTTGCCTGAACGCGGGCATTGCGCGCGATTACGGCGGCAAATTCAACCTGCGCTTCGACGACACCAATCCCGTCAAAGAGGAAGAGGAATACGTCGCATCCATCGTGGAAGATGTGCGCTGGCTGGTACCTGAATTCACCGCCGAGCCGCTCTTCGCCTCGGATTATTTCGAGCAGATGTACCAGTGGGCCGAGGAACTGATCCAGAAGGGGCTGGCGTATGTGGATGATCTGAGCGCTGAGGAAATCCGTCAGTACCGGGGCACACTCACTGAGCCGGGGAAGGAAAGCCCCTATCGTCACCGCTCCGTTGCGGAAAACCTCGACCTGTTCCGCCGGATGCGCGCGGGCGAATTCCCCGATGGCTCGCGGGTGCTGCGCGCGAAAATTGACATGAGCTCGCCCAACCTCAACCTGCGCGACCCGGTGATGTACCGCATCCTGCACGCTACCCATCACCGCACGGGGGATGCGTGGTGTATCTATCCCATGTACGATTGGGCGCACGGCCTGGAGGACTCCATCGAGGGGATCACCCATTCGATCTGCACGCTGGAATTTGAGGATCACCGGCCGCTCTACGACTGGTATCTCGACCGGCTGGGCATTTATCATCCCCGGCAAATCGAGTTCGCGCGGCTCAACCTCACCTGCACCGTGATGAGCAAGCGCTGGCTGTTGCGGCTGGTGCAGGGAGGGTATGTGAGCGGCTGGGACGATCCGCGTATGCCGACGCTCTCCGGCCTGCGACGGCGCGGCTATACCGCGGAAGCGATATGGGATTTTGCCGAGCGCATCGGCGTGGCGAAAGCGAACAGCATGGTGGATCTGGCGCTGCTGGAGCACTGCATCCGCGAGGAGCTGAACGTGAGCGCGCCGCGGGCGATGGCGGTGCTGCATCCGTTGCGCGTCGTCGTCGAAAACTACCCTGAGGATCAGGTGGAGGAATTCGAGGTCCCCAATCATCCGCAGCGACCGGAGCTGGGGACGCGCCCGGTGCCTTTCTCACGGGTGCTGTACCTCGAGCGCGACGATTTCATGGAGCAGCCTCCTGCCAAGTTCTTCCGCCTGGCGCCGGGCCGTGAGGTGCGGCTGATGAATGCCTATTACCTCACCTGCGTGGGGGTGGTGAAAAATGCCGCCGGCGAGATCGTGGAACTGCGCTGCACTTACGACCCCGCTTCTCGCGGCGGGGTGACGCCTGACGGGCGCAAGGTCAAGGGCACGCTGCACTGGGTCTCGGCGGCGCACGCCATAGACGCCGAGGTGCGGCTGTACGACAATCTTTTCCTTAAGGAAAATCCCTACGACGTGCCGGAGGGACAGGACTTCACGGTGAACTTGAATCCTGAGTCCCTCAAAGTGCTCACGGGGTGTAAGCTGGAGCCGGGCCTGGCGACG
The DNA here is from genome assembly GCA_018055515.1 of Anaerolineae bacterium. GTDB lineage: Bacteria > Chloroflexota > Anaerolineae > B4-G1 > SLSP01 > JAAZNO01. The sequence goes on along the minus strand of JAGPHL010000225.1, from coordinate 1,725 downwards.
GCAGCTCCCGGTGATCGTTTCCAGTTCATGCGACAGGGGTATTTCTGCGTGGACAGCAAGGACTCCCGTCCCGGCGCGCTGGTATTCAACTCCACGGTGGGTCTGAAGGACACCTGGGCCAAGATCCAGCAGCAGCCGGAATAGCGCTGACGGGGTTTCAAGGGCGTGGGCCAGATTGACCAATCTGGCCCACGTTTGTTTGCGCCGGCGGGGGCGATCGGCAAGTCAATGGGCGCCGATTTTCGCGTAGTGATGCGGTTTCTTGCCGGCAGCCTGCGAATCAGGGTGAAGCGACGTCCAACCTCAGGGCGTCAGTTCCGCTAATGATAGGCGGGCAGCCAATCGCCGTGCGCCGCGATGAGATCGTCCACCAGCTGCCAGATCTGCTCCAAATCCAGCTCCGCGGCGGTGTGGGGATCGAGCATCGCGGCGTGATAGATGTGCTCGCGTTTGCGGGTGAGGGCCGCCTCGACCGTGAGCGCCTGCACGTTGACATTGGTCTGCATCAGGGCGGCGAGGTGCGGCGGCAGCGCGCCGATGCGCGTCGGCTGGATGCCGTTCCGGTCCACCAGGCATGGCACCTCGACGCAGCAACCCTGGGGCAGATTGTCAATCAGGCCGTAGTTCATCACATTGCCGTAGATCACGCGCGGGATCCCCGTCTCCAGGCTATGGATGATGTAAGCGCCGTATTCATGCGAGGGCGTGATGGTGTCGAAGTTCGTGACCATGGCGATGGCGTTGTGCACGTCTTGCTCCGTCGCTCTGACTGCCAGCAGGCGCTCGCGCAGAGTCGCCTCATCTATCGGCGCGTCGGGGTTCAGCACCGTCTCGTGGCTTGCCTCCCAACCCGCGATCTGCACCTCACAGCGGCGGATGTATTCATCGAGCGGGATGTTGAAGCGCTCGATGAGGTCGGGGCGGTCGCGTTTGATGAACCAGGGGACATACTCACTGAAGTGTTCGCTCGATTCGGTGACGAAGTAGCCGAGCCGCTTGAACACCTCGTAGCGGACGCGATTCCAGTCGGGCACGCGGCCCTCGGCGATGACCTGGCGCAGCCTCGGATAGAGGTCCTCCACCTCGCCGTTGGGCAGATGGCGCTCGAAGCGCAGGTAGAACGCCATGTGATTGATGCCCGCGCACCGATAGGTGATTTCCTCGAGCGGAATGTCCAGGTCGTGGGCGAGCTGTTCGGCGGTTCCCTGGACGCTATGGCACAGTCCCACGGTTTTGATGGGCGTGCCGCGATTCATGGCCCAGGTCAACATGGCCATCGGATTGACGTAGTTGAGGAAGGTCACGTCGGGACAGAGGTCCTGCATGTCCTGCGCCATCTCCAGCATCACCGGAATTGTCCGGAGCGCGCGCATGATGCCGCCGACGCCCAGCGTGTCGGCGATCGTCTGGCGCAGCCCGTACTTCTTGGGGATCTCGAAGTCTATCACCGTGCCGGGCTGGTAGCCGGCAATCTGGAACATGGCGATGGCGTAATCCGCGCCGTCGAGCGCCTGTCGGCGATCGAGCGTCGCCTCGATGGTGGGGTGCGCCCCCAGGCCCTGGGCCAGGCGGTGGGCGACCACCTCGGTGGTGCGCAACCGTTCGGGGTCAATGTCATGCAGGCTGATGGTGGCATGCGCCAGTTCCGGGAAACTGAGGAGGTCCCCGAGCAGATTTTTGGCGAATACCGTGCTGCCGGCGCCGATGAAAGTGATCTTGGGCATG
>JAGPHL010000028.1:12231-18829 GCA_018055515.1 Anaerolineae bacterium | reverse complement strand
GACTGCGGAGCGCCCCCTGTCGCTCCGCCCTGACCGCGTGTCAGGTGATGCGACTTGATATTGTACAAGAACGAATTTGATGCTTTTTTAACGTGCTTTTACGCTACTTTTGGCGAAACTACAGTAAGTTACTGAATACTTGAAGTCAGACAAATAATGAAGGTGAAAATCTTCTATACGAGGGGAAATACCGTGAGAAGGCGGGTTAGACAAAGACTGAGAGGGCTTACGCCCGGGGGCTGTCAAATCTTCTGGACCTGACGGCCCCCTGGCCTTTCAGCAGACGTCACGGCGCGCATTGCAGCTGCTGCACGTCGCGGTAACTTCCCGCATCGCGCAGCGTCACACCGAGATAGGGGGTCGGATCCACAAAGTTCGCCTCGAATGAGTCGGGAAAGCGTCCCCCCGGCGCCGGGCGGACGACGCCAAATCGCAGCTGCGCCCACAGCGGCGTCCGACTCTGGCCCCCGCTCCACTCGCCCTGATAGCCCAGCACCTGTCCCTGTTTCACGGGCACACCCTCGCTGCCCGGCGGGAATTCCGGCGCGATATACGAGGTCGCGCCATCGGCGCTGGCCAGGCCGTCATAGAAGCTCCACACCTGCGCGCCGGGCTCCAGGGGATCCGCGTGCAGCACGGCGACGCGCGCCGGCCACTCCGCGCCGCGCGTGAGCCAGCCGTCGGCTACTGCCACCACCGGCGTCTGCCCTTCCTTGCCCCGGCCAAAGAACGTCAGCATCGCGCCGTCCCACTGTACTCCCATGTCCGCCCGGCTCGGAAGTCGCCACGGCGCCCCCGCACAGGCGTCCACGGGCGCGGCGCTTTCCTCCGCCCGCGGACGGTACACCCGGGTGTCGGCGTATTCCGCCACGGGACGATAGGCCTCCTCGATAGCAGCCAGCATCTCCGCCGTCCACCGCTCGCGGTACACCTCGAACGTCGGGAAATAGTGGATCAACACCGCGCCGAATTCACCGTTGCGAATCTGCGCCACGAGGTCTGTCTGATCCCACACGCCGGCCCAGGCCAGCTGCGTGACCTCAAAGGGCTGCAGGTACAGGCGGCGTCCCTGGAGCGTGAGGAGGCCCATGTACTCATCGGCGAGCACGGGATCTTCCACGCGGGCCACGGCCGCATCCAGCGCGCGCAGTTCGTCGAGCACTTCCCACCGCGAGGTCGTGCGGGGGATGTACTCCCGCTCCGCGACGGCGGTCATGTGCAGCGTCTGCCAGCCCAACGCCAACAGCAAGGGCAGCGCCAGCCAGCGAATCGGGCGCCCGGAGCGCGCGGAGCGACTCCACGCGACCGCCATTCCCACCGTGAGGCTCAGGGCCGCGCAGAGCTCCATGAAATAGTTGACATTGGAGCCGATCTTGCCGATCGTGAGCGCGGTGAGCGCGCCGCCGACCAGGTACGGCGCTGCCACGGCCCAGCCTTTGGGGCGCGCCGCCGGGAACGCGATCACCATCGCCCCGCCCAGGAGGGCCAGGACAGGCGCCGCCTTCCAGAACTGCTCCAGATTCCAGCGCAGGCGCTCCATCCCAAACTCGTTCACGTTAGCGGTGACGATGTTGAAGTAGAAGCCGCCCCGCGTCAGGACGTTGAGCGCCAGGAAGATCACGCCTCCCATCCCGGCGACGAGCGCCGCGAGCGTGAAGGCTCGACGCGGCCCCTGCGTCGCCCAGAGCATGACGAAAGCCGCGAACGGCGCGGCCAGCGCATACGACTGCCGCGTGTACGCGGCGGCTGTGAGCAGCACCGCGCCGGCGAACAGCGCCGACCGTCTTTCCGGCGCGCGGACAAGCACGTACACCCCCGCCAGGCTCAGCGCGAGCGCCAGCAGATCAATGCGCAGCAGTCCCGACCAGTGCACGACGAACGGGAAGGCCCAGAACAGGCCCGCCGCGACGAGGGCGGCCAGCGCGTCCCGCGCCGTGCGCCAGACCAGCGCCCCCAGCAAGATTCCCGCCGCCAGCGCGCTCAGCGTCGAGAGCAGTCGTCCGCCCCAGAAATTCGGCCCCCACAGCGCGACCCCGGGCGCGACCGCGATCACGTACAGCGGCGGGTAGTTCGAGATCGTGTAGGGCGGCGTCTCGAGCGCCGGGCGATACAGCGGCTCACCGGCGAGCAGGCGCAACGCCTGATCCACGAGCGGCGCTTCGCCGTAATCGAGCGGATAGGGGAAGGTAATCGAGAGCGCCTCGGTGTGCAGGAAGAGCCAGAGGCCCCAGCCGAGGGCCGCCAACAACGCCAGCGCGGACAGCAGCTCCAGCACGGCCTGGATGGTCAGGCGCGGCGGTCGCGGCGCGGCCTTCTCGTCGAATGCAGGATCCAAAAAACGCCACCAGGATTCAGGTTTCATCGGAAATTGTCCATAGATCTCGCAGGTTACAAAGTTGACATGTTTTTCCAGCACATCACCGCAGATGAAAATAACGTGGACACGTGCGAACGTGTAAACGTGGGCACGTGGGCACGTGTTTATTTTCGAAGGTCATGCTCGGAGATGCGGCAGTTTTCTACTCACGGCTCGCGGCCTCGCTCGCGGCGCCGGGGGCGGGCAAGGCCTCATACGCGGCGCGGATCTCCCCATGCAGAGGAATCGCCTCCAGATACGTCTGGCTGAAAGGACTATCGGCGGGGATGAGCGCGTGTTTGCGCCGCATTTCCGCATACGCGCGACGCACCATGTCCTGCCCGGCCTCCGTCTGCCCGTTGGCCTGTAGCACCAGGCCATGACGGAACAGAATTTCCTCGCTGGTGCACTCGACGATCTGCACAAAACCGAAGCCCTGATAGAGGTCGAAGGCCGCGCCAGAGGCGTCGAGCGCCTCACGGCGGTGTTGCTGCTGCTCGTCAGGAGCCACTGCCAGCTCCGCCAGGCGCAAATGGGCAAAGGCGATTTCGCACAGCGCCGCCATCCGGTATTGCTGCGAAACCAGGCTGTCCGCCGCCAGGCGATACACCCACCCGGCGGAATCCAGCGCCTGCCGCAGATGCGCCTCATCCCCCATCGCGTTGAAGAGGATCGCCGAGACCAGCCCCAAGCCGGCGCGCCCCATGTCCCGAACCTCCCGCTCGCCGACCGGCTGCGCCTGCGCCAACACCTCCAGCGCCGCGTCGTAATTCCCCATCTCCGTGTGCAATTGGGCGATGCGCAGCAGCGGATACACCCGCCCGGTGATGTTCTCCCAAATGCCCAGCGCTTCTTCTTCCAGCGCCAGGCCGGCGGCGTAATCCCCCAACCACAGGCCGCGAATCTGCCCACAGTTCATCAACGCGCCGCCCTCAGCGTAGCGATCGCCGATCTCGCGGCTGAGCTGTAAGCGCTTTTCCTCAATTTCGGTGAGGTAACGGTAATAATCCCCCTGCCGCGCCAGCTGCGTGCCGAGCGCGCTCAACAGGCGAATTTCGGCAGATTTGTCATGCAGGTCCGTGGCGATAGACAGCGCCGCTTGCAGACAGGCCATGCTGTTTTCCAGGTCATCGGGCCCGTAAGCGCCGCCCAGCTGCAGGAGAATCGTCACCTCGGCGCGGCGATCCCCCAGACGACGGGCCAGCTCCAGCGCCTGCTGCCCCGTCCAGCGCCACGCCGGATCGCTGCGCAGGTTGTAGAGATTGGTCAACGCCATCAGCGCGCGCATCTCGCGGTGCGCATCGCCGAGCTGCCGCGACAGGTCCAACGCCTGTTGGGCCAGCTCCATCCCGCGCTCCAGCTCCTCCCGTTCCTGGATGCTGCCCACGCCCGGCTGCTCCAGCAGGGCATCAATCATCAGCGCGGGCTCGTCGGGCAAACGCTGCGCCAGTTCCAGCAGCGCGCGCGCATCGTTGCGCCCGGTTTCGATGTCACCGAGCAGGTAGAACGTTTCCCGCCGCTGATCGAGCACCTGGAAACGCTGCCTCTGGAGAGCGCGACGCGCCGCCTCGTCCGCCGCCGCCGCTTCCAGCTCCTCCAAGAGTGCCAGGGCCGCCGTGTATTGCTCCAACGCCTCCGCGTTGGCATAGACGCGCCGCGCCTGCTCCGCCGCCTTGAGCGCGAAATCCAGCGCCTTTTCCAGCTTGCCCGCCTGCCGGTAGTGATACGCCACCATCCCATACCGCTGCGGACGTTCCCCCTCGGTTCCCAGCAGGGATTCCAACGCCTCCGCCACTCTGAGATGATAGGTGACCCGTTGCGGGCTGAGCAGGCTTTCATACGCCACTTCCCGCAACAGCAGCGAGATGAAGGCATATTCCATGCCCCACTCGGGCACGCGCTGCCGTTCCTGGATGAGCTGCTCGCGCTGCAGGTACGTGAGGTGCTGCCGCAACGTTTCGGTCTCGGGGATCAGCACTTGCAGCACCCGCTCCCAAAACACCGACCCGATGACGGCCGCGGCCTGCAGGACGTGCCGCGCGTCCGGCGGCAGCCGATCGAGCCGCGCCAGGAGCAAGGTCTGCAGGCTCTCTGGCAAGTCGAGGGAGGTGATGGGGCACGTCAACTTCCAGGCGCCCGTCTCGCTGTCTCGCACCAGCACCCCCTGCGCGATGAGCGCATTGGCCAGCTCATGCAGATAGTAGGGATTCCCTTCCGCCCGCTGCAGGACCAGCTGGCTCACCTGCTCCGGCAAAGTCTTCGCGCCGATCAGCCAGTCGAGCAGCTCGAGGCTTTCCTCCGCGCTCAACGGCGGGAGGGAAAGATACGTCAGCCGATGCGGGAACTCGGTGCTCACGTAATGTTGGAAATTCCACACCGGTGAGTTGCGGTCGGGGCGGAAAACGACCAGCCAGAGCACCGGTAGGGTATCGCAAAGTGGCAGGCACTCCTGCAACAATTCCAACGACGTGCTGTCCACCCATTGCACGTCGGAGAAGAACAGCACCAGCGGGCCATGTTGGGCCAGGGCCGTCACCCAGGCGCGCACCGCGCGGAAGAACTGCCGTTTGAGGCTTTCGGCGTCGAGGTGCCCCAGCAGGTCCGTGAATTCCGCTTCCAGGGGCAAGGCCAGCAACGCCGCCAGGAAGGGATACGTCTCCTGGAAGTTCGCCCCCCACAGCTGCTGCGCGCGCTCACGCAGACGATCGCGCAACGCCTCGAGCGGCTCGTCCTGCTGCATCCCCAGCCAGTGCTGGAGCAAATCCCGCCACATCGAATAGGGCCAGGATTGGTCGTAGGAACGGCAACGTCCCCGCAACCAGACCGGCAAGGAAAACTCCCCGGCGTCCTCCGGCGCTGGCAGCTGCGCGTCCCGCTGACGCGCTTCAGCGCGCAACATCGCCTCGCGCTCCAGATGGCTCCGCGCCTGCGCCACGAGGAAGGACTTGCCCATGCCCTTCTCCCCCGTGAGGAGGACAATGCCGCCGCGCCCATCCTGGAGATCCTCCACACAGCGCACCAGCTGCTTGAACTCGCGCTGTCGCCCGATCAGCGGCGGGGTCAGCCGGTACAACTCTTCCTTCACCGCCCACTCGGTCTGCGTCGCCAGCGCGAGAGGGCGATAGACGGCGATGGGTTCCGGCAGGCCCTTTACGGAAATCGCCCCCAGCTCTTCCCAAAGGAAATAAGGGCGGGCCAGGCGATACGTGTTCTCGCTCACCAGGACGGTGCCGGGCTCCGCGGCGGCCTCCATGCGGGCCGCGAGGGTGATGGCTTCGCCCATGGCGGTGTCCTCCCGGTACCGCCGTCCGCCCACGCTGGTGAGGATGACCTCGCCGGTGTTGACGCCGATGCGCAGGCGCAGGTCCAGCCCCTGGGCCGCGAGCTCCGCCGCATAGGCCTGGGTGACGCGCTGCATCTGCAACGCCGCCATCACCGCGCGCTCCGGGTCGTCCTCGTGCACCACCGACGCGCCAAAGAATGCCACCAGCCCATCGCCGCGGAATTGGTTGACCTCCCCGCCGAGGCGATACACCTCCACCTCGAGCAGCTGCAACACGTGATTCATGATCTCGACCCAGCGTTCGGTGCCGACCTGCACCAGCAGCTGCGTGGAAGCGCGGACGTCGGCGACGACCACGGTAGTCAGGCGCCGCTCGCCCTCCAATGGCGGCAGCGGCGCTTGCACCTCCGGCGAGAGCAACGGCGCGAGGGGGAAAGTCGGTTCAGGAGCGGCCGGGGGAGGCGCCTCCACCGCCGCCGGCAGCGGCTCCAGGGCCGCGCCGCACATGCCGCAGAAGCGGAACTGCGGCGGGTTGTGAAAGCCGCAGGCCGGGCAGGCGCGCGCCAGGCGCGTCCCGCACATGCCGCAGAACAGCATTTCAGCGGGGCTTTCAAAGCCACACGTCGGGCATGTCAGCACGGGCATCATCGTCGCCTTTCACAAAAGGGGACCGCACCTGCCCATTTTGGGGCAGGTGCATTTGCAAGACAAAAAACAAGGCGCTTCTGCAAAAGCCGAAGCGCCTTGCAGCCCTTGAGGCCGATCCTACCAGACGCTCAGCACGCGGCTGAAACGCTCGGCGAGCTCCTGGAGGATCGCCACCGCCATGTCAGCATCTTCGCGCAGCAGCGAGAGGAAATCCCAGCGCGTCAGGATCAGGCAGGTCGTCGGCTCCGTCGTGATCACCGACGCGGTGCGCATGCCCTCCGTCAGCAACGCCATCTCGCCGAAGAAGTCCC
>JAGPHL010000028.1:0-12131 GCA_018055515.1 Anaerolineae bacterium | reverse complement strand
GCATCTTCGCGCAGCAGCGAGAGGAAATCCCAGCGCGTCAGGATCAGGCAGGTCGTCGGCTCCGTCGTGATCACCGACGCGGTGCGCATGCCCTCCGTCAGCAACGCCATCTCGCCGAAGAAGTCCCCCGGTTCCAGGGGATTGAGCGTCGTCTGCTCGCCATCGGCGTGCTCGCGGACGGCCTCCGCTCGCCCGGAAGCGACGATGAAGAAACCCTCGCCGCCCCTCCCTTGCGTGACGATCTTCTCGCCCGCCGCGTATTCCCGTTCGACAAAGCGCTTCGCCAGCCGCTCCAGTTGCCGTTGGTTCAGATTGGCAAACAGCGGCGTGCGCTGCAAAACCTGCGCCGTCATCTTCGGATCCACCATCTTACACCCCCCTCAATTTGAGCTCTTCAGCACGATGGCAAGCCACAAAATGCTCCGGTTTGAGCTCCCGGAACTCCGGCGTCTCCGTTCGGCACTTGTCCACGGCGTAGCGGCAGCGGGGATGGAAGTAGCACCCCGGCGGCGGATTGGAAGGGTCTGCCACATCGCCCTGCATGATGAGCCGGTCGGACTGATATTTCGGGTCCGGCTTCGGCACGGAAGACATCAGCGCCTCGGTGTAGGGATGCAGGGGATTGTTGTACAGCGCGTCCGAATACGCCAGCTCCGCGACCTTGCCCACGTACATCACCGCCACGCGGTCGGAGATGTGCTGCACCACGCTCAGGTCGTGCGCCACAAACACATACGACAGGTTGAAATCTGCCTGCAAGTCCTGCAGCAGGTTCAACGTCTGCGCCTGAATCGAGACATCCAATGCCGAAACCGGCTCATCGCAAAAGATGATCTTGGGATTCATCGAGAGCGCCCGGGCAATGCCGATGCGCTGCCGCTGTCCGCCGGAGAACTCGTGCGGATAGCGGCGGATGTGCTCCTTGCGCAGTCCCACCCGCTCCAACAGGGTGACGACAGTCTCCTCCATCTCAGGACCCACCGGCACCCCGTGAATCACCATGGGCTCCGACACGATGTCGAAGATGGACATCCGGGGATTGAGCGAGTTGATGGGATCCTGGAAGATCATGGCGACCTCGCGCCGGATGCGCTTCATCTGCTCCTTGTCGAGGTCGAAAATGTTGACCATTTCCGGCTTGCCGTCGGCGGAGAACAGGCTGGTCTGGAAGTGCGCGGTGCCGGCGGTCGGCTCATACAGGCGGATGATGGTGCGGCTCACCGTCGTCTTGCCGCAGCCACTCTCGCCCACCAACCCCAGCGTCTCGCCCTGGCGGAGGAAGAAGCTCACATCATCCACGGCTTTCACATATCCCACGACCCGTCGCATCAGGCCCTTCTGGATGGGAAAGTACTTCTTCATGCCCTTCACATCCAGGATAATATTCTCGCTTTTGGTGGCGATGCGTTCAGCCATTTCCCCCTACCTCCTAAACGTCCTCATACAGCAGACAGCGGACCCAATGGCCCGGTTCGGCCTCTTTCCACGTCGGCACGATGCGGTCGCACTTGCCGGGCATGAAAGAGGGGCAGCGCGGATGGAACACACAGCCGGGAGGCAGATGGAAGGGGTCGGGCACCATACCTTTGATCGAGGCCAGACGTTCGCCCGTGCGGCGCCCAATCTTGGGGATGGCCTGCAGCAGCGCGCGGGTGTACGGATGCTTCGGCTCGTAGAAGAGACTGACCGTGTCGGCGCTCTCCACTTGCTTGCCCATGTACATCACCACGATCTCTTTCGCCATCTCCGCCACCACCCCCAGGTTGTGGGTGATGAACATGATGGACATGTCCACCGTCTCTTGCAGCTCGCGCATGAGATCGAGAATTTGCGCCTCGATGGAAACATCCAGCGCCGTCGTCGGCTCATCAGCGATGAGCATGAAGGGCTCGCAGGACAGCGCAATCGCAATCATCACGCGCTGACGTTGCCCCCCGGAGAGCTGGTGCGGATAGGCGTCCACCCGCTCGTGCGGCTTGGGGATCCCCACCTTCTGCAACATCTCGATGGAAATCTCCCGCGCCTCCTCCTTGGTCACCGGGCGATACTGCATGATCTTCTGCGACATCTGATCGCCCACCGTTACGGGTATTTTCCGGTGCAGGAAGAGCGCCTCGCTGATCAGCGTCCCCGTCGTGTACACGGGCGTCAGGGAGCTCATCGGCTCCTGGAAGATCATGGCGAATTCCCCTCCCCGGATCTGACGGATCAACTCCCCGTCGGGATCCAGCTCGGTGATATTGACCAGTTGCGTGGGCTTAGAGGGGTCGAACTTGTCGCGGCGATAGTAGAGGATTTCTCCCTGGGCTATTTTACCGGGTTTCGGCAGCATCTGCATCGCCGCCTTGGCGGTGATGGATTTACCGCAACCGCTTTCGCCGATGACCCCGATGGTCTCGCCCCGGTTCACGGTATAGGAAACCCCATCTACGGCGCGGATGATGCCATCCCGCACCTCAAATTCCACGCGGACGTCTTTGATTTCCAGTAGTGGTTCAGACATGGGAACCTCCTTACCGCCCACCGTAGGGATCCATGGCGTCGCGCAACCCATCCCCCAGCATGTTGAAGGCCAACACGGCCAGGATGATGAAGGGAACGGGGATTAACATCCACGGCGCGAAGCGGATCACGCGCACCGCACTGACTTCCTGGAGCAAAACCCCCCAACTGGTGAGCGGCGGGCGCAGACCCAGGCCCAACCAGCTCAAGGCCGTCTCGGATAGAATCATCCCCGGGATCATCAGCGTAGCGATCACAATCACGTGGCTCATCGTGCCGGGCAACAGGTGCCGGAACATGATGCGCCAGTCGCTGGCGCCGGCGCTCTTCGCCGCCAGCACGTATTCACGTTCCCGCAGCGAGAGAATCAAGCCGCGCACCTGGCGGGCCAACCCGCCCCAACGGATAAAGACCAGGATCAGGGTCAACATGAAATACACCAGGATGGGCGACCAGGTGACCGGGATAGCGGCGGCCAGGGCCATGAACAACGGAATATCGGGGAACGCCCCGACGAATTCCGTCAGCCGCTGGACCAGGATGTCGGTCGCGCCGCCGTAGTAGCCGGAAATGGCCCCCATCACCATCCCCAACACCAGGGTCAGCGCCTGACCGATCAACCCCAACAAGAGCGACAACCTCCCGCCATAGATGATCCGTGAGAAGAGGTCCCGGCCCAACCTGTCGGTGCCGAAGAGGAACACCGTCGCCTCAGGATACTTTTCGGCATTGATGCCGAACAAGTGGATATCCATGGGAATCAGGCCCAGCAATTTGTAGGGCTGCCCTTTGACGAAGAACGAAATGGGATAGATCTGGGTCTTATCCACCACCCAGGTGCGCTTGCGCTGCACCAGGTCCAGTTCCGCCACGGTGCCATACACATGAGGGCGCAGCGTGAACTTCCCTTCCGGGGTCTTGAAGACAATGGGCTGCGGGCGCGATTCCAGATGATTGGATTGGTAATTCACCAGGTAAGGCGAGAAAAACTCCGCGAACAGCCCGCACACGAAGTAGAACAAGAAGATCAAAATCGCCCCGACAATGGCCAGCTTGTTCTTCTTGAACTTCCACCACACCAGGCTCCAATAGGCCTGGCTCAACTCCTGCTTTTGAGCCTGGGGCTGGGGTTCAGGCCCGGCCTCGGCCACCTGAGGTTCTTCCATCGCCGTCCCTCCTTACTCCAGCCGGATGCGCGGGTCAAGCGCCGCCAGCGTCAGATCGCCGATCAAGGAACCGATCATCGTCATCAACACGATAAAGACCAGCACCGTACCAGCCAGGAACATGTCCTGGGATTTCAAAGCCTGGACGAACAGCGGCCCAACCGTCGGTAAGTTCAACACCGTGGCCACCAGCGCATCGCCGGCTACGATGCTGGGCAGCGCCTCCGTCGTGAGAATGACGACCAGCGGATTGATGGCGACGCGCACGGCATGTTTCCAGGTCACCGTGCTGTTCTTGAGGCCGCGCGCGCGGGCCGCCTCCACAAAGGGCTGACCGAGAGTCTCCAGCAGGTTCCCGCGCATGATGCGGACGAGGCTGGCCGTGCCGGTCACACTGCTGATCAGCGCCGGAATCCACAGGTGCTTGAGCAGATCCCAAACCTTAGCCATACTCCAGGGAGCGTCCACGAACTCGCGCGAGAACAGCCCACCGACCTCTACTTTCAGCACCATCATGGCGAAGAACAGCACCAACAGCGCCAGTAAGAATCCCGGCATTCCCAATCCCAGGAAACTCAGTGTGGTGACAATTTGATCGCCGATAGAATACTGATGCGTGGCGGAGTAGACGCCAATAGGAATCGCCAGACACCAGACAATGATGATACTGAAGAGCGCTAACAACACGGACATCAGGGCACGCTGCCCAATGATCTCCCTGACTGGCCGCTCGAACTCGAATGACTCCCCGAAATCCCCCTTGACAAAGTTGGTGATCCAGTTCCAGTAGCGCGTCAGCAAGGGTTGATCGAGCTTGTACCGCGCGCGATACTCGTCCATGCGCCGTATCGCACTGAGGTCGCCCTGCGCTTGTAACTGCTGCATTTTGATGGTCAGGTAATCGCCGGGGGGGAGGTCAATGATAAGAAAACTGACGAAGGAGACCAATATGATCATGATCACCATATAGAGGATACGTCTCGCGATATATGACAGCATCGCTACCTCCTTCTAAAATCAGCAATCTAAAAATCACTCGCGTGACAGATGTGGCGCGAACTTTAGTTCGCTTTCAGGGCGCCATTTTCGTCACGCGGTGGAAAGAGATCTTTTCAAAGAATCCTGTGGCGGGCAGGAACCCACCCGCCACAGGCACACCTCCACTGGCAACCAGACAACTACTTATCCATGTAGTACTGTTCAGGATTCGAGTTGCCAGGAGTACCAGGCGCCCACGGGCCGAGCACACCGTACTCGTAGACGTTCTTGAAGTAATTCTTGCAGACCACAGGCTGCGGTTGGTCGCCGGTCGCGCCGATGATGAAGGGCCCCTGGTCAATGTAGATCCTCACGGCTTCCCAGATGATCTCGTGGCGCTTCTCCTCGCTAGGCTCCTGCAGACCCTGGCGATAGAGGTTCTGGAGCGTTTCGGCGGGGCTGCCAGGCTCAGGCTTCCAGCCCTGCTCGCCGCCGGTCTTGTAGTACTGCCCCTCCATCGGGAAGGCGCGGGTCCCCTCGCCCACACCCCGGACCGGGAAAATCCAGTCGGGGTAAGTCCAGAGGTCGAGCTCCGAAGCGTGCGTCGTGGCCAGCATGAACAGGCCGTTATCACGATTGATGCCGCCATCGGCCGTGCCAACAGCGTTATCAATCAACACCTTGACGCCCACGTCCTCGAGATTCAGCTTGTAGACTTCGCCGAAGTCGGTGTTGACTTTCGGGTCGCTCCAGTCATTCACCTGGAGAACGAGGGTGAAGGGCTTGCCGCTGGGCAGGTCGCGCCAGCCGTCGCCATCAGCGTCCACGAAGCCGGCCTTGTCGAAGGCAGCCTTGGCCTTGTCGGGGCTGTACTCGACGTAGGCATTCGCCCACTCCTGGAACACCTTCTTGCCCTCTTCGCTGGCGAAGTGCGGGGACTGCGGGCTGATGGTGAAGTTCTTCACCTCGCCGAGGCCGTCCCAGACCACATCCAGCACGCGCTGACGATCCATCGCGTAGGAGAGGCCGACCATGAAGTCGTGATTGCGCAAGAGAGCGCGAATTTCCTTGTCTTCCTCAGACTCCTTGGCCGGATCGTACTCCATGTCGCGGTGGAAGTCCTGGTTGACGATGATCCCCGGCCACGCGCCCGCGCCGTTCATCCAGCCGGGCACCAGCCGGTAGTTGCCGGCTTCCGCATTCTCGAGCAGGAAGGGTGTGTCACGCGGGCTGCCGTTGTAGCGGAAGACGCAGTCGTAGCGGCCCTGCGCGACCTGCAGCAAGCGGACCTCGGAATCCTCCACCAGCTCCGTGCGGATGTAGTCAATGTAGGGCAGCTGATTGCCCTCGGTGTCTACCTTCCAGTAGTAGGGGTTGCGCTCCAGGAGCAGAGACTCGCCAGCCTTGTACTCCTTCAAGCACCAGGCCATGAGGCAGGGATAACCGGGGGTCTCGAACCAGCGATCCATCCGATCGAGCTCCGTGTACCCCTCCTCACCGGGCTTGCCGTCGTAGTCAGGATGATACTGCTTGAGGAAGTGCGCCGGCTTCATCAGCGGCTCCCACTCCCAGGTACCCTGCGCCAGGATGTAGGGCATGATATACTGCGGTTTATCGAAATGCAGCACCCAGGTGATGTCGTCGGGGAATTCCATGGTGATGGGGGTGCCGTCACTGTTGCGCGCCCACCACGGGACGGTCGAGGTCTTGTAGTTCTCATTCAAGGCCAGGTCTTCCCACCAGAACTTCAGATCGGCGGTCGTGAAGGGCACACCATCCGACCACTTGATGCCCCGGCGGAAGGTGAAGGTGATGGTCTTGCCATCGTCGGACCACTCAGGCATCTTGATGAGCAGGCCCGGCTCGTAGCCGGTGAGGTCAGCCTTCCAGCGAACGGGCGGATCGTACAGCTTCATCTTGACGTTGCCGGCGCCGGCCCACCAGGTCACCGTGTTCCAGGTGCCGCCGTACTTGCCGATGGAATCCCACGGCTTGATCACCATGATGTCCTCGGCCACGGGCAGGCGTTCCTCAACGGGCGGCAGGTCCCAGCTATCGAGCATGGGAGCCTGCTTATACTTCGCGGGCACGGGCGCTTCCGTCGCTTCCTGAGTCGGCGCCGTCGTCGCTTCCTGAGTCGGCGCCGTCGTCGGCGTGGGGGTCGTGGTCCCGCCGCAGGCAGAGAGCAGCATTGACAGCACAATCAATGCGCCAAGCACGGTAAACAGTTGCTTCTTCATGCGATCTCCTCCTAAGAAAATACTGGAAACTGGGTTAACGATTATCGAAAACGTGAAACGAATTCTCGCAGTTTTTTGACCCGACCATCACCCCCTTTCCTTAAAAGAAGAACTCGTGCGAGCTCGCCCTCAACACTGCCAACGCCAAACTCGACCTCAAGCTTATGCGAATGGAAACACTCTCGCTGCCGCTTCACGCTCTTGCCGGTCCCCCGTTAACAGGCGTCGCCGACGAGGATCTGCAACAAGCGCGTCGTATGGCGCAGCGTCTCCTCCACTGCCGCTCCCTGCCACAGGGCGCGATACACCGTATCCTGAAGTACCCGCGACAGCTGCATGTAGTTCACCCGCTGCGGCCGCAACCGCGCATAGTGCAACAAAGGCGCAATCAACGTCAGCCAGGGATGTTGCGGCGAAATGAGATTTTCATTGACCGCGCGATAGGGCGAGAGTTGCAGGTTCTCCACGCAGAATTCCGCCGAGAGCTCCGCGCTCGCGGCGAGCTTCAGGATTTCAAAACTCAATTCGTGATTGGAAGATTGCTCCAGGATGGCCCAACTCGTCCCGCCGAGAGAACAACTGGGAGGCGTTTCCAGCGTCGGACGCGGCACCGGGACGAAACCCAGGTGACGAGTGACCTCATCTTCATCCTCCCAATCGCTGTCTTCTTGAATGCGCGGCCACTCGTAAGTCCCGCCCAAAATCATGGGCACCACTCCCTGCGAAAGCAACGGGGGAAAATCCCACCAGGGGGTATCCGCCATATTCGGCGGCAGGAGGTGCCGCCGGGTAAGCGTGATCTCCCGCAGAAAACGCAGTGCCTCCTGCAGGCCCGGCAACAACGTCGCCAGGGCGCCCTCGCCGGGGGTGGTCGCGCCGCTGGCCTCGGCCCCCCACACGAAAGGGATCAACAGGTTGACCGTGGCTTCGCCGCCGAGTTCGCTCACCGGGAAAGCCGTGACATAGCGGTGCCCCAGGCGTTGCATCACTTCCGGGCGGGCAAAATAATCCAGGAGCGCCAGCCACTCGGGCCAGGTTTGGGGCGGCGTGAGTCCCTCTTGCTCGAACCAGTCCTTGCGATACCACAGACCGGTCACATCTGTCTGCACCGGCAGGCCGTACAGACTGCCGTCGGCCTCATTGCCCTGATGAACCAGGGGCTCCAGGCCCTCGCAGAGCCGTCGGGTCCAGCGGGCATCCAGCGCATCCGCCGGGGTGAGGTACCCCCCCAGAGCATAGTCGCAGATCCACACATAATCCATCGGAGCAATGTCAGGCGCCTTACCCTGCGCTACCAACCGTCGCAGCACATGATGGAAATCACTACGCGAAGAAATGGTGGAATTGATGCGCACGCGCTGCTCGGGATGCAGCTGATTCCACAGATAGACGGCCTGCTCCAGTGTCGCCAACCAGCGAATGTCGTGATGCGTCACCAGCCGCAGCTCCAGCTGCCCTTCTTGAGAGGTGTTGACGGGGGCCACAAAAGTTCCCTGCCCGGCGCGACGATAGATGTACCCTTCGCGCGCCAAATCGGTGAGCGCCCGCCGCACCGGCGCGCGACTGACACGATGCCGCTCGCACAACTCCATTTCCGTGGGCAACCGATCGCCTGGGCGCAGCTCGCCCATTTCAATCAGCTCCTTGAAGTAGCACGTCAGCTGATAATAGATTGGGATCGGTGAATTGCGGTCTATCATCGCCCTCTCTGGCATCCCATGAGGCACATTGGTATAACTTTATACCATTATAAGCGTGAAATGTATCTTTGTCAAGAGCCAAGAGCGGCGAGCTGCGCCTCAGGGAAGCGCGCGACCCCGACACAGGCCGCGCTCACTCCGCCCGCAGATCGAAGTCGTAGGGACGACCGTGATAGTAGAGGCGGAAACGCAAGCGCGACCACCCCTGAGGGAGACGCGGCGTGGCGGTCAGGCCGTTTTCGGTCAGACGGATGCCGCCAAAGCCGAACACCACCGCCTGCCACACGCCGCCCGCCGTCGCGGCGTGAATGCCCTCGTGGGTGTTGCCCCGCACATCCTGCAGATCGGTGCGCGCGGAATGGATGAAGTGCTGATACGCCGCCGCCACCTCCCCCTGTCGCGCCGCCAGCGCGGCCTGAATTGCCGGCCCCAGCGAGGAACCGTAGCTCAGGTCCGTGCGCGGGGTGTAATAATCCCAGGCGCGCTTGATCGTCTCGGCATCGTACTCGGATTCCAGGAGATATAACAGCATCAACACGTCGGGCTGCTTGAGAATCTGATACTGCTGCGTCTCCTCAATGCCCAACAGGAATTGCATAGATTTGGTGCGCGGCTCGTAATCTGCCAGGTCCACCGATTTCAGGTTGAAAAAGCCCTCAAATTGCTCGATCAAGCCGGTCACCGGGTCCACCGGGATGAACATCCGCGCGATGATGTCCCGCCAGTGCTCCAGCCGCGAAGGGGTCAGGTCCAGCGCCCGTTCCAGCTCGGCGGCCTTCTCCGGCGCACAGGCGCGCAGCCAATCCAAGACCTCCAAGGCCGTCTGCAGATTCCAGACTGCCATGCGATTGGTGTAGGCGTTGTTGTGGACGTGATCGTGATATTCGTCGGGGCCAATCACATCATGGATTTCGTAGCGTTCGGCGTCGGCGTGCCATTCAGCGCGGGAGCCCCAAAAACGCGCCGTGTCGAGCAGGATTTCCGCGCCGTAATCGCGCATAAAGGCATCATCGCCGGTCGCGCGCCAGTATTGCATCACGGCATAGGCCACATCGGCGGTGATGTGCAGCTCGATGTCGCCGCACCAGATGCGAATCAGGCCGCCGTCCGGTCCGGGGACCCACCGCGGGGTAGTCTCGTCACCGGTCGCGGCGCTCTCCCAGGCGAACATCGCGCCCTCGTAGCCATTCTCCTGCGCCTTGCGCCGCGCGCCGGGAAGGGTGTGATAGCGGTAATGCAGCATGTTACGCGCCAGCGCCGGTCGGGCAAAAATGAAGAAGGGCAGCATGAAGATTTCGGTGTCCCAAAAGACATGGCCGCGATAGCCCCAGCCACTCAACGCCTTGGCGGGGATGCTTACCCGATCGTCGTTGTGCGGCGCGGCGATCAGCAGCTGGAACAGGCTGTAGCGCAACGCCAGGTCGGCCTCATCCTCGCCCTCGATGGTGACATCGGCGGACTCCCATTCGGCATCCCACGCCGCCTCACTGTCCGCGCGCAGCGCCTCATAGCCGGCGGCAACTGCCTGCTGCAATTTGTAATGCGCCGCAGCGCGCACATCCGGGACATCGCGTCCGGTGTAGACCGTAACCAGCTTGTCCACGACCAGCGTCTGCCCCGGCTGGATCTCCGTGGCCGCGATGAGCGTCGGGAGCCAGTCGCAATCCTGCGCGGTGAGCGTCGCCGCGCCGCCCTCCACTGAGAGATGCGCCGCCATTCCCAACGCCTGCAGGGACCCGCGCGTCCGCAGTTCCAGGTAAACGCTGCCGGGATCCAACACTCCCTGATCCCGCCACTCCCAGTGCAGCAGGCCGAGGTTTTCCACGAAGCCGGGCAGGCCCGCGCGGAACTCTACCGGCCCGCTGAAATCCACCGACGTGAGCCGGCACCGCACGGCCAGCACATGCTCATCGGCCAGGCTGGCGAAGCGCTCGAAGGCGAGCTCCACCGTCTGCCCGGCGGGGCTGCGCCAGCGCACCGTGCGCCGCAACACCCCCGTCGCCAGATCCAGCTCGCGGCGGTACGCCAGCACGGTCCCCTGCTCCATGCGGAAGCGTTCGCCGCCGATCACGACGACGAAGTGAATCCAATTGGGAGCGTTGACCAGCTCCGTGTGGACGATGGGGGTGTCGTCGAACAATCCATGGATCAAGGTCATTGCCTGTTCGCCAGGATACCCCTCTTCGAACGCGCCGCGCGTCCCCAGATAGCCGTTACCGATGGTGAATACCGTCTCCTGGCGATGCAGTGCCTGCGAATCGAAAGCTTCTTCCGTGACATAACGGTTTTTCATGGATTCCTCTCTGAAAAAAGTAATGGGTAATGGGGTAATGGGGTGATGGGTGATGGCAACCAGCTTCCAGTATCCAGTCTACCCCCACAAGGCGTTGAGAAAGCGAATTTGCTCCAGGGTTTGATGGGCGCCGCCGCCCTCGTGTTGGTTGAAGGGCCAGATGCAAATCTCTTTGGGGCCGGCGTAAGTGTTATAGGCCGCGTACACCGTCGAAGGCGGACAGACGTCATCCATCAGCCCCACGGAAAAGAGCGCCGGTGCCTTGGCGCGCGCGGCGAAATTCACGCCGTCGAAGTAAGCCAGCGTGCGGAAGACCGTCTCCGCCTGCTCACGATGGATCTTGCAATAGCGGGTCAGCTCGTGATAGGGATCGCGGTCGGTGACCTCCACCGCGCGGCGGTA
This sequence comes from Anaerolineae bacterium, assembly GCA_018055515.1. Taxonomy (GTDB): domain Bacteria; phylum Chloroflexota; class Anaerolineae; order B4-G1; family SLSP01; genus JAAZNO01. The sequence continues at coordinate 850 of JAGPHL010000028.1, read as the reverse complement.
GTGACAGAGGAAGGGGACGTCGGGCAACGCTGCCGCCACATCGGGAACGAGGCCGCTCACCGCCAGGGTGATGCCGCCGCCCTGACTGCCCCCCGCGACGGCGACCCGCGCCGCATCCACTGCCGGATGGGCGCGGGCGGTTTCCACGGCCCGCACGGCATCGGCAAACACGCGACGGTAATAGTACGTGTGAGGATCGAGAATCCCCTGCGTCATGTAGCCGGGATGATGAGGAGCAATCCCTTCCAGCGCTCCATCGGGTGTATCGCCATGGCGCCAGGTGCTCCCCTGTCCGCGCGTGTCCATCACCAGATGGGCAAAGCCGACGCTGCTCCACAACAGCCATTCGGTAGGAAAACCACGTCCGCCGCCATAGCCAATGTATTCGACCACACACGGCAGCGGACCGGAGCGCTCACGCGGCAGCAGTAACCATCCCTTGATGGGCTGCCCGCCATAGCCGGCGAAGGTCACGTCGAAGACCTCCATGCGCCGCAAGCCGTAATCCACGGCCTCGAAGCGGGGGGCGAGGGGGAAAGCGCGCGTCTCGGCAAGCGTCGCCTGCCAGAAGGCCTCGAAGTCCGTCGGCTCCTCCAGCGGCGGGCGGTAGGATTGCAACGCCTCTAACGGCATGTCGAAGTACATGGGATCAACCCTCCCTCGAAAATAGAGATCAGCGAGTCAGCAGTCAGCGAATCAGCGAGTCGGCGAATCAGCGAAAAGGCGGAAAGGCGAGTCACTTACGTTCGCACGTTCACACCTGGACACCTTCACACCTGAACACGTATCCACGTTGCGCACGCTCAGCGGAAAAGTGTAGCACAGTTCACCAAAAGGCCAACTGCACGAG
>JAGPHL010000224.1 GCA_018055515.1 Anaerolineae bacterium | reverse complement strand
GAAGGAGCGTTTCGATGACGATACAGACACCTGAATGGGCCAGACATGCTGTTTTTTACCAGATCTTTCCGGATCGTTTCGCGCGCAGTGAGCGGGTGAAGAAGCCCGTGAACCTGGAGCCGTGGGACTCGCCGCCGACATCGCGCGGCTTCAAGGGTGGGGATCTCCTGGGAGTGGTGGAGCACCTCGATTATCTGGAAGCGCTCGGCATCACGGCGATTTACTTCAACCCCATTTTCCAGTCGGCGGCCAATCACCGCTATCACACGCATGACTATTTTCGCGTGGATCCCATCCTTGGCGGCGACGCGGCGTTGCGCGTGTTATTGGACGCGGCTCACGCGCGGGGCATCCGCGTGATACTCGATGGCGTCTTCAATCACGCGAGCCGGGGCTTCTATCAGTTCAACCATCTCATGGAAAACGGGCCGGCCTCGCCCTACACCGAGTGGTTCCGGGTGCGAGAATTTCCCCTCAACGCCTTTGACGATCACAAAAAGCCCAATTATGCGTGCTGGTGGGACAACCGCGAGCTCCCGCAGCTCAATACGGATCACATCCAGGTGCGCGAATTCCTCTTCGAGGTGGCGGAATACTGGCTCCGCGCCGGCATTGACGGTTGGCGGCTCGATGTCCCCCTGGAGATCAAAACGCCCGGCTTCTGGGAGGAATTCCGGCGCCGCGTGCGGGCGATCAACCCCGACGCCTACATCGTCGCCGAGATCTGGGATGAGGCTCAACCATGGCTTAATGGGGATCACTTTGATGCGGTGATGAATTATCCCTTCAACCGCGCCTGTCTGGAGTTCTTCGGCGACAAAGTCCTGAACACCCGGGAACATCCGGGCGGTTTCAAGCTCAAGCCGGCCCTCGCCAAGGGCTTCAGCGAGCAGGTGGAGCGGATGCTGGCCCTTTATGCGCGGGAAGTGATAGAAGTCCAGTACAATTTGCTCAGCAGCCACGATGAGCCGCGTTTCCTGACCATGGTGAGCGGCGACAAACGGCGGTTGCAGCTGGCGACGCTGTTCCAGATGTGCTATCCCGGTGCGCCGAGCGTCTATTATGGCGATGAAATCGGCCTGCAGGGCGGCGCGGACCCCGATTGTCGGCGCAGCTTCCCCTGGGATGAGACCCTGTGGGATCGGGAATTGCTCGCCGCCTTCAAGCGCGCCATCGCTTTGCGTCACGCCCATCCCGCGCTGCGGACGGGTACCTACGTCACCTTGTATGCCAAAGGGCCGCTCTACGCCTTCGCCCGCCAGAATGAGGCAGAGACGGTGGTGGTGGCCATGAACGCCGGGGAGAAAATAGAGACCCTCATGCTTGATTTGAGGGGCGTCCTGTCCGGCGATGTCCTGCTCAAGGATGCCTGGAGCGAGGAGACTGTCGCCGTCACGCAGGGCCGGCTCACCCTCACCGTGCCGCCTGTGGGCGCGCAGGTGTTGCTCGCGTGAGTGACGCCGTGAATCGCGGCTTGATGATAGTGACGGCTAATGAAATTCTAATCTCGCTCTTATCGAATTCAAATACTTTACCGCTATACTTCAGGATAGTCACATGGGGCAGAGATGGCAGTGCGGAGGCCGGGACTTTCTCGCGCGTCCGCTGGGGAAGTGCCATGTGAGAAATGCACTTATGAGAATTCAGGAGGTTGCTGATGAGTAAAGTAGTGGGTATTGACCTGGGAACGACCAATTCTGCAGTTGCGATCATGGAAGGCGGACAGGTGACTGTGATCCCTACCGCTGAAGGGGACCGTCTGTGCCCCTCTGTGGTCGCTTTTACGAAGAAAAATGAGCGCCTGGTAGGGATCCCTGCCAAACGGCAGGCCATTGTGAACGCGGAGAACACGGTTTTTTCGATCAAGCGCCTGATGGGGCGGCGGATGGATGAGCGTGAAGTAGAAATCACGCGCCAGATGGTGCCTTACGCGATTGTCGAAGGGCCGCAAGGCGACGCCCGGGTGCGGATTCCGGTAGTGGACAAGACCTACACGCCGCAGGAAATCTCGGCGATGATTTTGCAGAAGCTCAAGAAGGACGCCGAGGCGTACCTGGGTGAACCGGTCACCAAAGCGGTCATCACCGTGCCGGCATACTTCAACGACAGCCAGCGGCAGGCGACCAAGGACGCCGGGCAGATCGCCGGGCTGGAAGTGGTCCGCATCATCAACGAGCCGACGGCTTCAGCGCTGGCGTATGGCCTCGATCGGAATGTGGATGAGACCATCCTGGTTTTTGACCTGGGCGGGGGGACTTTCGACGTCTCCATCCTGGAAGTGAGTGAGGGACTTATCGAAGTGAAGTCCACCAACGGCGACACGCACCTGGGAGGCGATGACTGGGACGAGCGCGTGGTCCGCTGGATGCTCGAGGAATTCCGCAAGGATCAGGGCATTGACCTGTCGCAGGATCGGCAGGCGATGCAGCGGCTCCGTGAGGCCGGCGAGAAGGCGAAGATCGAGCTCTCCACGATGATGGAGACCGAGATCAACCTGCCCTTTATCACCGCCGACGCTTCCGGGCCCAAGCACCTGCAACTGCGCCTGACCCGCTCGAAGTTCGAGCAGCTCACGCGCGATCTGGTAGAGCGCTGCCGTGGGCCTTTTGAGAAGGCGCTGCGCGACGCCAACCTCACCCCGGCGCAGCTCGATCAGGTGGTGTTGGTCGGCGGCGCTACGCGGATGCCCATGATTCAGGAACTGGTGCGCCAGCTCACCGGCGGACGGGAGCCCAACAAGGGCGTCAACCCCGATGAGGTCGTGGCGATTGGCGCGGCGATTCAGGGGGGCGTGCTCTCCGGCGAGGTGACCGACATTCTCTTGCTGGACGTGACCCCGCTGTCTCTCGGTGTGGAGACGCTGGGAGAGCGCATGACGGTGCTCATCCCACGCAACACGACTGTTCCGGTTCGCAAGAGCGAGACCTTCACCACGGCGGAGAGTGGCCAGACCGCGGTAGACATCAAGGTCTATCAGGGTGAACGACCCATGGCGCCGGATAACATGCTGCTGGGCCAGTTCCGGCTGGATGGTATCCCGCCTGCTCCGCGCGGCGTGCCGCAGATCGAGGTGGCTTTCGACATTGACGCCAACGGCATTCTCAACGTCTCCGCCAAAGATAAGGCGACGGGTCGTGAGCAGAAGATCACCATCACCGCTTCTACCAACCTCAGTAAGGAGGAAGTGGAGCGCTTGATCCAGCAGGCCAAGGTGCACGAGGCGGAGGATCGGCGCAAGCGGGATCTGGTGGACGCGCGCAACGAGGCAGACGCGCTCGCGTTCCAGATCGAAAAGACGTTGGCCGATCTGGGCGAAAAGGTGCCCGCGAATGTGCGGAGCCAGGTCGAAACCAAGATCGCCGATCTCAAGCGCGTGAAGGATGGGGATGACAGCGCCGCCATCCGGCGGGCCATGGATGACGTGCGCCAGGCGGCGATGCAGATTGGGCAGCAGATGTACGGCGGCGAGGGTGAGGCGCCGGGCGGCTACGCCGGTCCGCAGGGTGGGCCGCAGAGTGGGCCGCAGCGCGGCCCTGAAGGCCCCGACGTCGTGGATGGCGAATACCGCGAAATGTGAGTGTGTGGTGGCCGGGTGCTGAAGTGCGCAAGGGGGTGGCGTGAAGGCCACCCTCTTGTCTAATCTGGCTGGGATGCGCGGCCTGTGAGAGGAGACGCCGGGTGCTGGTCGTGCACACCGGGTAAGCAGAAAATGTGAATCGTGAGTGGTTTGAGATCGCCGATTTTCGAAGAGATGACGGACGCAGATGAACGCAGATTCCGCAGATGAGGAGGGGAAGGGCATGGCCCCTGAAAGTAAAATTTTCCGTGTGCCGGTCAAAACTGCCAACAGCGCCAAACCGGCTGAGCCTCAGCCATTGGAAGGGGACCTCCCGCCGGTGGCTGAGGTGAAGCCTGCTGCGCCTGCCGAAGGGGCTGCTGTGGCCCCGGAAGCAGCTGTAGCGGTGGAACCGGTGCGCGACTACGTGCGCGAAGCGCCATCCGGCGCGGTGGATTGGCAGGCCGTGGCTTTACAGCTTCAGGCGGATGCGCAGGCCTATCGTCAACGGCAGGCCCTGCGCGATGCTCAGCGCCTGGCAGAAGAACGCGAGCGGCTCTTATTGCCTTTTTTCGACGTGATGGACAATCTGGAACGGACATTGGCTGCGGCGGAGGAGAGCGCCCTGCCGGCGGAGCGCCCCTTGTATCAGGGCCTGGCGCTGACTTACCGCAGCATGTGCAATTTGCTGGAGCGAGAAG
>JAGPHL010000223.1 GCA_018055515.1 Anaerolineae bacterium | reverse complement strand
CGGCTGAAAAGCCCGGTGTTCGCCCCCAGGTCCCAAACGCTCTGCGGCGCGATCTTTTCCAGCCAGGCGCTGATCAGCGCTTTCTTGTGCTCGTGCGCCGCGGCCGTGTAGTTGGTCTTGTCGTAGTAATCCCCCCACGCTGTCGCGCCCCCGCGCCAGCGCAACCGGGCCGTCGCCGTCTCCAGGCTGTCCAGCAGACCCAACAGCCCCGTTCGACTCATCCGGCCAGTGGGACGGGGAACCGCAGCCGCATCGGCGTAGCGCTGCTGGGAGCGAGCGTGAAGATAAATGTGGAAGAACAACCCGGCCTGGAAGCGCGCCGTCCAGGGCAGCAAGCGCGCGGTCAGATCCAGGGGCAGGCCATCTATGGTAACACGGAGGAGCTGGCTCAGGCGCACATCACGGCGCGCCATGAGCGCCAGAGGCGCCAGGAAATGCTGGCAAAACTGCCGGTAGGCGACCCAGGGCCGTCCCTCCTGATACGGCTCGAAGGAGAGAGTGTCTATCAACACCGGGCGCCCGGCGTAAAACTGGATGTTGTAAGCACTGCTATCTTTCAGGGACATGCCGAAATCAAGCGCACGTTTCTGAATCCGCAGCGTCGTCAGCGCCGCGTCTTGCAGCTGACTGAAACACCACTCATAGGGATAGGAGATGAAGGGGATCTGCAACGGTCGCAAAATGCGATACGCCAGTTCCGGACGCGGAGCGGGTAAGTCAACTTCCTCGTGCGGGAGCAGCAGGCCGGCGTCGGTCAAAGCCGTGTAGAGCCCCGAAGTCATCAACAGGTCATAATCGGCCTGCCCCCAGTGATTCACCTGGCGATAGATCGTCCCCTCATGGGAGAACAAAAAGCCCGCCGGGTCACGAAACGAGCCAGAAACTAGACTATAGGAAGTGTTCATCAGCCTCTCCTCAAAAAATAGAGATCAGCGGGTCAGCAGTCAGCGAATCAGCGAATCCGCGAACCTCAAAATAACTTGCATGGCAAATGTAGCACAGCCTTCAGGCTGCGCTTTTCCGCGTTCACATAGTCGGGAGACGCCTCTCATGGCCTACGGATGGCAGGCGGCAGAATCGAGCGTCGTCACCGGGGAAAAGCGATAGGGCTGCTCCCACGGGGAATAATAAGAGACGTCTTCCAGCAAGCCGAGTTCCGCGCCGAAATAAGCGTCCAAAATCACACGAAACGAATTGACCGGCGTGATAGTGTCGTACAACCGCTCCGCCCCGTCCCCAGGAAGATAATAGGCATTCAAAATCGCCGTGCGCTCCCAGAGACAGGTGCGTTCCGCCGAATTCCAATCCAGGAAAGCGCCAGGGCCGTGATCAGCCTGCAGCACGATGATAGGCGGCGTCTCCGATGCCGTTTGCAACACCGGCAGCGTCTCGCGCAGCAGCGTGTTGATATATTGGAGTTGCTCCAGATAGCCCTGTTGATACTCTGCGAGGCTGCCGTAGAAGAAGCTCCCGTCCAGCCCGCCGACGTAAGGCGAATCTGGGGTGATGGGATTGCCCTCCCGGTCAAAGACAAACGGCGGATGAGGTGACATCACATGGATAAAAACCAGCTTCGGCCCCGGCAAAGCGGGGAGCTGCGGCAAGGTCTCGAAGGTGTAGCGGGTCAAGGTCTGATGCATCCCGTAGCCGAATGAGGGAAAAGTGACCCACCCCGCATCCGCCAGGACCACGCCGGCAGAACTCAAGAATAGCATCGTCTCGTAAGAATTCAGTCCCCCGCGAGCAGGGGGCGCCAGAAAGACCTGGGCCGACGTGAGACGGGTGGGCGTGTAGCCGCTATCCACCGTGACCAACCGATACCCCAAAGGAGCCAGCGAGCGGTAAAGCCGGCTATCCTGAATGAGCTGGATCAAGGGGCCCCGGTCGCCAGATTGCGGCGGGTAGCCCTCCAAATAGCGCATGTTGAGCGAAGAGGCCAACGAAAGCGCCGTTTGAACATAGTTGCTCTGGCTGCCGGCGGCGACATAGAAACCCTGTTCGGTCAAAAAGCGCACAAAATCGCCATTATCGAAAGCATAAAGCGCCTGAAGCATGTCGGCGCGTCCGTAACCATCCACGATGAGGTAATAGATGTCGGGCAACGTCTCGCCTGTAACGTGCAGCGGCACCGTCTTCTCAACCTCTGGCGCGGCAGATGTGGCAGCCTCCGTCCCGGCGATCCTCTGAGCTCTAAGCGCCGTGAACCCATAACGTCCCACCGAAATGAGCAACGCAAAAGCCGCCACCGCATTCAGCAACGTGGTCAACCATTGGGGATCGCGGATGCGCCGCCAGGCGGCCGGCGAGGCAATGAAGCCCCAGAAAGCCAGCCATAGCGGGAAGAGGATCGCGTGCCGCCCCACCCTGAAATTGCCGATGGACAGCGACCACAGGGCGCGGTAGGCAAAGCCGTAAAACATGAACCCGGCGACAAGCGCCGTCGTCACCAGAGCCGCGCGTTGAGCGTCATGATACCGTCTCCGCAGCGCATACCATAACAGCGCCGTCAGGGCCATGAGCAACGGTAAGGCCCGCCAGGTCTGGGAAAATTCAACCTCCGGACTGAGGTTGAAATACAGCTCCAGTGCCGGGTACAACGCAAACAGCAAGGGGTGAAAAATCAGCCGCTTCTTCATCTCTCAACGCAAGCGCTCCTGCACAAAGAGGGCCGCCACATCATCCTGGTAGGCCTGATCCCATTCGGGCGCTTCAAGCAGCAAAGTGGCCAGCGGGCTACGACTCTCGATCAGCACATAGTCCACCTTGTACTTGTCTAACGGACGACGCCAGTTGGGCGTCAGGTGATAGGTCGTCAGATATTCCAGCATAAAGGCGTCGCCATACACGTCCGCGCGACCATCAATAAAGACGGGAAGTCCTTCCCAAATCAGATAGCCGCCCCAATTGTAGGTGTTGAAGACGCGCCGCGTCTCCCATCCCTGCGTCCGCAGGTAGGCCACCGCCGCCTGCGGATATTGGGCGGCTTCCTGTTGACGGTCCTGGACCCTCACGCGCTGAAATTGCCAGCCGACGACGAGTACAGCGACCAGCAACAGGCTCCAATTGATCGCCAGGAACAAGCGCGTAGTGACCGACTGAATGCGCGCGCTGTCCCACACAATGGCCCGGCTGATGATAGGCGGCGCCAGCACGGCAAAAAGCGGAATATGGCGCGCCGAAAAAAGGCCGGCCGCAGCGAAACCCCAGAAGGTCAGCAGGTCTGTCAGCTCCAGCCGGCGCCGTCCCATGGCAAAAATCGCCATGCCCCCCAGCAACACGACAGCGAAAGGCCACAGTCCGGGGTCGTGGAAATTCGGCGAGGCCCACTCCTGGATGTAACTGCGCATCGCGGAGCTGGTCAGTGTGTCAAAGGGATAGCGCAGCATGGTCCAGCCGTTGGGATTGAGGAAAGCGGCCGGCAACGTCGCCAGGGTTGCCAGGGCCAGAGCGCGCCAGCGCGCCCAGGTGAGGGTGCGGGGACCGCTGCGCTTGAACCACAGGGCCAGGGCGTCGCCTCCCAGGTTCAAAGCCAGAAAGGCCGGCCCCAGGAGAAATCCCGCATGGAGATTGGTCCACAGCACCGTCAGCGCGGGGAAAAGCCACAACGGCCATCGAGCGCCCTGGCGATACCGTTCCAGCAGCCAGCTGAAGAGCGCCAGGCCGGCCATCGTCAAAATCTGAGGCCGCACCCCCCAGCTCACCGACGAGGCAAACGCCCCCGCCAGCACCAGAAAAACGGCCACATGCGGACGCGCGGCGCACTGCAGATAGACCCACCAGAACGTGAGAGTGATGAGCAACGCCGCTGTGAAAATCAGCGCGGCCTTTCCGCCCCACTGGTACAAGGTGAACATGCCCACCTCAGTGAGCCACTCGTGTGTGTACCAGCGCGTGCCCGCCCTCGTGTACGAAAACGGGTCCGCCTTTGGAATTTCCTGCTGGGTCACAATCGCCCGGCCCGTCGCCAGATGCCACCACATGTCGGGGTCGTTCGCCTCCCGCAAGGCCCGTCCGAAGATCCCCAGGAAAAGGAGCACGACGAGCAGTCTACGGGTGGTCAACGAAGCCCACAATTTTTTGAGCGTCATGTCACTCAGGTCTCATTTACATGGCAGGATCGTCCGGTTTCTTTGCGCCTCGGTTCTTGAAAAAGTCCTTGATCTTCTGCCAATACATCTTAATGACAAAAGCCCCTCCCAACACCGCTGCCAGCAGCAGCTGGATCAAATAGCTCCCCGATCCTGGATCCAGGTATAGCGCCGGAGATAACAAGCCGCCAGCCAAAACAACACTGCCACTGAAAACTACCATTTCACACCCCCGT